>CAXMNF010000137.1:0-3203 GCA_964194645.1 uncultured Gammaproteobacteria bacterium | reverse complement strand
ACCGCGGTCAAGCGCCTCAGCGCCCGCCAGATCCTGTTCCGCAAGGGCGAAAAGGGGAATCACGCCTACGTGATCATCAAGGGACGGCTCAAGGTCGCGGCGTCCGGCGAGGACGGGAAGGAGACGGTGCTCCGCATCATGGATCCGGGCGAGGTGATCGGGGAGATCGCGCTGTTCGACAGTCAGCCCCGCTCGGGGACGGTGACATCGCTGGAGGCCGCTGAGCTGCTGGTGATCCAGCGGCGCGACCTGCTGGCCTTCCTGGAGAGCCACCCGAAGACGGCGATCAAGCTGCTCGAGACCCTGGCCGTGCGCCTGCGCACGATCAGCGCGCAGCTCGAAGACCGCGTGTTCCTGCACCTGCCCAACCGGCTCGCCAAGAAGCTCCTGGCGCTGGCCGATACCTATGGCAGCCAGACGCCGCAGGGCCTGCGCATCGACTTGCGCTTGAAGCAAGGGGAACTCGGCGAGATGGTCGGCGTGAGCCGCGAGAGCATCAACAAGCAGCTGCGCGCCTGGACCGCGGACGGCGTGCTGCACAGCGAGCGGGGCTTCATCACGATCGATCGCGCGGAGGAACTCGAGCGCCTGGCCGGTCTGGCGCTCAGCTAGCACGTCTGGCGCGCCCCGTGACCTGCGACCTCAAGTTCTGGGGGCGCAGGCCGACCCTCCTGTCCGAGGCGTCCCCGCGGGGGCGCCTTTGACGTGTTTGGAGAGCTGCTCTGCCACGCGAGCAGCTCCGGGAGGACCTTCCGATGTCCGAAGCATGGACCGCATCGCCGCTCGTGATCGGCCTCTGGCTGGCCGGCGCCGTGCTCTTCTTCTACCTGGGCCGCTCCGCAGCGCACGGCGCGATTCGCGTGCTGTGCGGCTCGGTTCACGACTTGCTTTCGCAGGCCTCGAGCCTGGTCCTGGCCGCAGAGGAGCGGCTTTCTGGGCGGAACCGCGAGGTGCTGCTCGACATGGGCCGCGAGAGCAGCGAGCGCATGATCGAGCGCGAGTTCGAGCGCGTGAACGCGGTCGTGGCCGGCGACCTGTCCGGCTACCCGGCGCTCAACCGCAAGCTGTCCGACCAGATCACGCGCATCGACGAGGACTACCGTGCCTCTGCGGACGTGCCGCCCACGCCGCCCGAGTGGACTCACGCGGTCGAGGCCGTGGCCGCAATTCCCTCGAACGGCGATCCGGTGGTCGGCAAGATCCTGGCCGACATCAGCAAGCTGCTCGAGAAGACCCAGCACCGCGCCATTCGCGAGTACCGGCTGGCCAGCGCGCAGCGCCACCGGCTGCTGCAGCGCATGCTGCCGTTCTGGCGGCGCCTCGACAGCACCCTGTCCAAGGTGGACGGGACGATCCGGGGGCTCGAGGAGCGCTCGCGCGCCATCGATCATCAGATGGGCCGCTACGAGGAGATCCTGGTCGGCAGCGATCACGCTGCGCGGATCCTCTCGGCGTCGTCGATGACCCACTTCCTGACGTCGGCTGCGGTGCTCACGATCGCCCTGTTCGGCGGCTTCATCAACTTCCACCTGATCGCCCTGCCCATGTCGGAGATGGTCGGCGCCGGCAGCCACGTGGGCGCGTTGCGCATCTCCGACATCGCGGCCCTGGTGATCATCCTGACCGAAGTGGCGATGGGCGTGTTCCTGATGGAGTCGCTCCGCATCACCCGCATGTTCCCGATCATCGGCGCGATGGAGGACCACATGCGCCGCCGAATGGTCTGGATCTCCTTCGGCCTGTTGTTCACGCTGGCCGGCGTGGAGGCCTCGCTGGCCTACATGCGCGACCTGCTCGCGGCCGACCGCGAGGCTCTCACACAGTCGCTGGCCGGTCTGGCCGTCGTCGAGGCGCAGTTCCGCTGGATCCCCTCGGTCGGCCAGATGGTGATGGGCTTCATGCTGCCCTTCGCTCTGGCCTTTGCTGCGATCCCGATCGAGTCCTTCATCCAGTCCTCGCGCGTGGTGTTCGGCACGGGCCTCGGTGTACTGCTGCGCGGCCTGGCCGGCTTCCTGGAGCTCCTCGGCGGAATCTTCCAGAACGGCGGACCGATACTGACGCACCTGTACGACCTGGTGATCATCGTGCCGCTGCGACTGGAGCACGCCTTGCTGCGCCGCCGCGGCGAGTACCGGCCCGCCGACGTGGCACCTCAGGAGAACAGATGATGCTCACTTCCAGAACGACTCCCGTGCTCCTCGCGGTGCTGCTGGCCCTGGGCGGCTGCGGCCCGTCCGTTCCGCCGACCCGCGCCGTCTACATGCTGCTCGACACCTCCGGCACCTACGCCCAGGAGATCGAGAAGGCGCGAGCGATCGCGAACTATCTGCTCGGCACCCTCACGACCGGGGACTCGCTCGGCCTGGCGCGCATCGACAGTGCCAGCTTCAGCGAGAAGGACATCGTGGCCAAGGTGAGCTTCGACGACCGGCCCTCGTACGCGAACCAACAGAAGCGCGAGTTCCGTCGGAGCCTGGACGACTTCGTGGCGTCCGTGCGCGGCGCGCCGCATACCGACATCACGGGCGGCATCCTCCAGGCCAGCGAGTGGCTAAACGAGACCGGGGCGGGCCACCGCTACATCCTGGTCTTCTCCGACCTGGACGAGGACCTGGCCGAGGGGTATGTGCGCGACTTCGCGATCAACCTGACCGGCATCCACGTCGTGGCCTTGAACGTGACCAAGTTGCGCAGCGACCAGATCGATCCGCGCGAGTATCTGGAGCGCCTCGCCGCCTGGGAGAAGCGCGTCACCGAAGGCGGCGGAACCTGGCGGGTGCTGAACGACCTGGACCGCCTCGACGGGCTGCTCGCGCCCTAGGAGCCCGTTCCCGTAGGAGAGCGACCTCTGGGTCGCTCTCCGTCGCGGCAAGGCGAGCTTGCTCGCCGATACGCCGCTCCCCCCGTTCCCGTAGGAGAGCGACTCCTCCTGGAGTCGTTCTCCGTCGCGGCAAGGCGAGCTTGCTCGCCGTTAGGCCGCTAAGACGTGACAGCGCGCGCCGCCGCGTGATACACGGGCGGGATGAGCTGGAAGACCCTGGAACTCGAGCAGCAGGGAGCGCTGCTGCGGGTGTGGCTGAACCGGCCCGAGCGGCGCAATGCCCTGAACCGCCTGGCGCTCGAAGAGATCGAGGACTGCTTCACGGGCCTGCAACGCGACTTCTCGGTTCGCGTGGTGATCCTGGGCGGCCGCGGCAAGTCCT
>CAXMNF010000136.1:0-34793 GCA_964194645.1 uncultured Gammaproteobacteria bacterium | reverse complement strand
AGAAGCCCATCTTGACCTCCTCCGCGTTGCGTACCTGGTTCACGATCAGGCGCGGCCGGAACTGCTCGAGCATCTCCCGGAAGCGCGCGCACTCGTCCGCATCGATCTGTTCGATCTGTTCCAGCAGGTCCGCCGGACTGCGGATGCCCCGGTCGTTGCGGGTGTTCATCGCTTCGCGCACCAGGTCGCGCACGGGCGAGGTGCGCATCGCGTCCGCCAGTCGGCGGAAGAACGCCGCGCGCAGGAAGCTGTAGGCGTTCTCCACCGCGGTCGGCTCCGGGGTGGTCACCAGCACGCTCTCGTCGGCCTCCAGGAAGAAGTCGATGCAGGCTCGGTCCATGCCCGCGGCGAGGTCCAGGATCACCAGGTCGGCCGAGAGCTCTCGAACCCTCGCCAGCAGCTCGACCCGCTGCTCCTGCGTGGCCTCGGCCGTGCCCGTGTGACCGAGCGTGCCCGCGATCAGCCGGAGCCCCGGGATCGGCGTGTCGAGCGCGGCCTTCTCGAGATCCTCGATACGGTGCTCGAGGAAATCCGAGAGGTTCACCCGTTCGACGGGACGCACGCCGAGGCAGGTGTGCAGGTTCGCCCCGCCCAGGTCGGCGTCGATTACGATCACCTGGCGGCCGGAGCGCGCGGCGACCGTGGCCAGGTTGGCGACCAGGAAGGACTTGCCAATGCCCCCCTTGCCACCCCCTACGGACCAAAGCCGTGCGGGGCCGTCTGTCTGTCCATCGGCTGAAGAGGCCTTCTGGCCTCTTCGCTTAGCGCTCAACCAGCTCGGCGTTCCAGTAAGACGCATCGACAATACTCAGGTAGGGTATCCACTCGGGGTACCCCTCTCGACCGTTAACTACACTGAGCACTGGAGACCAACGTGGCCTGCTCGGCCTGCGCACCAGGCGCATGCTTCCCTGCACTGGCGTGCGTCCGCCCTTGCGGCGATTGCACGCGATGCAGCTGCACACCACGTTCTCCCACGTACTCCGCCCCCCCTGTGCCCGCGGAATGACGTGGTCGAGGTTCAGCTCCGAGCGCGCGAAACGCCGGCCGCAGTATTGGCAGGTGTTTCGATCACGCGCGTAGATGTTGATCCGACTGAAGCGTACGTGCCTCCTTGGGACCTTGTCGAAGGCCTGCAAGAGAATCACACGCGGCACCCGGATCCACCCCCCCACTATGCCGATTGCGTCGTCGCTCTCACTGACAGCTAGCTCCGCCCATGAGTCGAAGTCGAACGTCTCGTACTGATCGTTCACCGCCTTGGCGATCCCCTGGTAGAGGAGTGCGAAGGCCCTGCGCACCGAAGTCACGTGTACCGGCAGGTAGGAGCGGTTGAGAACGAGCACCGACGCGTTCAGCACAAGAAAAAACTACCCGAATCAACTACTTGAATCAAACGCCGAGCCCCGAAACGCCTTCAGCACCCCCTCCACCTCCTCCTCGGCGAGCGTCCGGGGATCGATCAAGAGGGCGTCATTGCGGACGCGGACGACCAGCGGCGGGTCTCCCTGGCGCAGCCGCCGGGCGATCTCCTGGGGGCTCCCGTCCGCAGGGGCCGGCGCGAAGCACACGGCAAAACCGGGAATCTCCAGGTCAGGGAGGGCGCCTCCGCCCACCAGGGACGCCTGCGGCTCCACCGACACCGCCCCCGCGACGAAGCTCGCCAACCCCTTTGCGATGCGCTCGGCCCGGCGGCGCAGCGTCTCCGGCTCGGCGGTCAACATGCGCAGCACCGGGATGCGCCGCTCGGCATCTTCCGCGAGCAGGCTCCCGAGCGTCCAGTGCAGTGCTGCCAGGGTCATCTTGTCCACGCGCAACGCACGGGCCAGCGGGCTCTGGCGCAGCCGCTCGACCAGCTCGCGCCGGCCGAGCACGATGCCGGCCTGCGGACCGCCGAGCAGCTTGTCCCCGCTGAACAACACCAGGTCCGCGCCCTCTTCCAGCCCGTGCTGCGCGGGCGGCTCCGGCAGACCGTGGGGACGCAGGTCGACGAAGCTGCCGCTGCCGAGATCCTCAACGAGCGGCAGGCCGTGCTCACGCGCGAGCGGCGCCAACTCGCCGATTGCCACCTCGTGTGTGAAGCCGCGCAGCTCGAAGTTGCTGCGATGCACCTTGAGGAGCATGCCGGTGTCTTCGCCGATCGCGCCCGCATAGTCGCGCAGGTGGGTGCGGTTCGTCGTGCCGACTTCGCGCAGGCGCGCGCGGCTGCTGGCCAGGATCTCGGGCACGCGAAACGAACCACCGATCTCGACCATCTCGCCGCGCGACAACACCACCTCGCGTCCAGCGGCGAGCGCATCGACGGCTAGCAGCATCCCGGCGGCGTTGTTGTTCACGACCATCGCCGCCTCTGCGCCGGAGAGCAGGCAGAGCAGTTCCGAGACACGGGCGAGCCGCGAGCCGCGCCTTCCGGTCTCGCGCTCGAACTCCAGGTCCGAGTAGCCGCAGGCTGCCTCGACCACGGCCGCGGCCGCTTCCGGCGCCAGCGGAGCGCGGCCCAGGTTCGTGTGCAGGACGACCCCTGTGGCATTCAGCACCCGGCGCGGATACGGCGCCTCCAGGGCGCGAGCCCGCTCGCGGGTCCGCGCGCACAACGCCGGCAGATCCGTCGCCAACTGCGCATCAGCGGAGCGGATCCCCCGGCGCGCCTGCTCCAGCACGTCGCGGGCGGCCGCCAGGAGACTCCAACGCTGAAGATCGGCTCCATTCGCAGCGGAATCCACCAGCCGGTCGACCGCGGGGAGCTGGCGCAGGCGCTCATTGACCGGGTCTGGGCGGTCCATTACGGTCTCGTATAGCAGATCGCGAAGACTGCGGAATCGCGTTCAATTACGAGCGCGTCGCGGGGTTTGCGATCGGCCGAATCGACTGCGGAGGGAGCGTCCACAACCGGGGCGCCCGCCTCCCGCCAACGTACCAGTGAAACATGCCGTTGCAGCCCTACAAATCCAACCGGACTGAATTCGATCAAGAACCACCCGCGTTCCTGAGCCTCCCGCTCCGCGGGTTCGATCGATCCTCGTCTGCGTTCGGCTGGACTGCACACGCAGAAGGGATCTTGGATGAAGAACGAGATCTTCGTGAACGTCGGCCCGCGCGAGACGCGGGTCGCCGTGCGCGAAACGGACCGTGTGGTCGAACTCCACATCGAGCGCGCCGCGGAACGGGGCGTGGTCGGAGGGATCTACAAGGGTAGGGTCACCCGGGTGCTGCCCGGCATGCAGGCCGCCTTCGTGGACATCGGCTTGGAGCGGGGCGGCTTCCTGTACGTCGCCGACTACCACGCCGACTTCGACGACGACGACGACGACGAGTCCCCCCAGCCGGCGCCCTCGCGCCGCCGCGGAGCGGCCCAGCGTGGCCAGGGACCACAGATCGAGGACCTCCTGCAGGAGGGCCGCGAGATCCTGGTGCAGGTCAAGAAGGAGCCGCTCGGCACGAAGGGGGCGCGCATCGAGTCGCGCATTTCCCTGGCCGGCCGCCACCTGGTGCTGATGCCCGGGGTACAGCGGGTGGGTGTCTCGCGCCGCATTGCCGGAGACCGGGAGCGGCGCCGCCTGCGCAAGATCGTCGACAGTCTGCGCCCGACGGACCAGGATCTGGGCTTCATCGTGCGCACCGTCTCGCACGGAGTGTCTGAGGCCGACATCAAGGCCGACATCGACTACCTGGTGTCCCGCTGGGAACAGGTGCAGAAGCGCACCACCGAGATCACCGAGGTGCCGGCGCTGATCTACGAGGAGCCGCCGCTCCACATCCGAATCCTGCGCGACCTGGTGACTCACGAGACCAAGCAGATCGTGGTCGACGATGCCGAGGCCTACGGCGAAATGCAGGAGTTCGTGAAGAAGTTCATGGCCTCGCCGCGGCCCCGAATCGTGAACTACAACGGCGACGGCTCCCTGTTCGACGCAGAGCGCATCGAGCCGCAGATCGACGAGGGCGTGTCGCGCAAGGTGTGGCTCAAGTCGGGCGGCCACCTGGTGATCGACCAGGCCGAGGCGCTCACTGCAATCGACGTGAACACCGGCGGGTTCGTGGGCGGCAAGAGCCGCAATCTCGAGGAGACCATCCTCAAGACCAACCTCGAGGCAGTGCGCGAGATCGCCCGCCAGGTGCGCTTCCGGAACATCGGCGGCCTGCTCATCCTCGACCTGATCGACATGGAGGTCGCAGCGAACCGGGAGAAAGTCTACCGCGCGCTGGTCGATGCGATGCGCGAGGACAAGGCCAAGGTCAACCTGCTCAAGATCTCAGAGCTGGGCCTGATCGAGATGACGCGCAAGCGCACCCGGGAGAACCTGACGCAGCAGCTCTGCGACCCCTGCCCGATCTGCGAAGGCAAGGGCTTCCTGCGCTCGCCGAAGACGCTGTGCCACAAGATCTTCCGCGAGCTGCCCAAGGCCGCGCGCTGCCTGATGGGCGAGACGCTCGTGCTCACCGTCCATCCCGACGTGGCCGAGCTCCTCCGGGGTTCCGAGCGCGGCACGCTGGAGCGCGCCGCGGCCGCCATCGAACGCACGGTCGAGGTGCGGCGGGAGCCTGGCTGCCACCCCGAGCAGTTCGAGATCTCGGCGACCGGCGCGCGCCTGGAACCGCGCCCGCCCAAGCCCGCAGCGGAGCCCGCGGCCGAGGCCGCAACCGACACATCCGAGGCGGCCGAGGCAGCGGACGCCGCTGCGGACGCCGCCGAGAGCGAGCCCGATGCGCAGGACGGCCACGCGCCCGAGCCGGCCGTCCTGCCGGCTCCGGCCGAGGCTCTGCGAACCGCGCTCGCGGTGCCCGCGGGGAGCGATGCGCCGGGGAGCGACGGCGACCCGGCTGCGGGAAGCGCCGCCGCGCAACCGGCAGCAGCCGCCGAGCCCGAGGCAGCTGCCGAGTGGAGCGCGGCTGCGGAAGACCGCAGGGAGCCGTAGGCGGGATCCGGACGTGGCCGTCGTCGTGCGCAGGGCGGGCCGGCGCGACCTGGAGGCTCTCCAGGCGCTCTGGCTGGACCTGCGCGAGCAGCAGGCCAAGGCGGACCCGCGGCTCGCAGCGGCAGCGGGCGCGGCGCGCCGCGCCGAGGAGCACCGCGAGGTGATCCTGTCGGACCGCGGCAGCGCCTTCTTCGTAGCCGAAGACCAGGGCGAGCTGCTGGGATTCCTGCACGCCCAGATCACGCGCAACGACCCGGTCTTCACGCCCGAGCGCTACGGGGAGATCGTCGACCTGTTCGTCGCCGAGCCACACCGCTCCGACGGGCTGGACGCACGGCTGGTCGAGTACGCGATCGAGTGGTTCCACTCCCACAACCTGCCGGAGTACCGCGTGTTGGCTCCGGTGGCCACGCCGGATGCCGGCCGCTTCTTCGAGCGCCAGGGCGCGGCGCCGCGCTCCATCTGCTACGCGGCAGCAATCGAGGACGCGTAGCCGCTAGCGGTAGCGTACGGTGTCGAGCTGCCGCTCGCCCCCGCGGCCGCGCAGCTCGACCCGGTACTGCGGCTCGAAGCCGAGCGCCTCTCGCGCGCGGCTGGTGTCGAGCACGACTCCGTAGCGCTGGTAATCGTGCGCTTGCTGGCGCCCCCGTCCGAGCGTCTGGCTGACCAGGGCGACCGCGCCAAACAGCGAGCGGGGAAGAGGAAGGGGACCGAAGCGCGCCGGGCGCAGCAGCTCCGAGGCCGGGAAGATCTCGCGCCCCGCCACGTTGTAGACGCCCGGCTGGTCCGAGTGGAGCGCGAGCATCAGGGCTCGGGCCGCGTCGCGGTCCGAGATCACCGAGATCATCGGGTCATAGCCGAGCGGAATAGTGCCGTACTCGAGCGGCGGGCAGTGCAGGAGTTCCCCGGCCTCCGTGACGATCGCCGGGGCCCGCAGGATCGTCATGCAGAGCTCGGGGCCCTTCAACTCGTTCTGGCACAGCAGGTCGGCGTCGATCCAGGCACGCACCCGCGAGTCGCCGTCCGCGGCGAAGGAGAGCGGCTCCTCCTCTGCCATCATGTTGACGTTGCCCGGCTCGGGGCTGTAGACGAAGGCCGAGGACAGCATCACGAAGCGCTCGATGCGCGGGTCGCGGCGAGCGGCCTCGAGCAGCCGGCGCGTCTCGGACACGAGCGCCGGCACCTTGCCCGGAATGCGCTCGGCGGCGTTCTCCTGCCCGAACGGCAGCAGGATCAGGGAATCGAATCGCGCCCGCGCAAAGCGCTCCGAGCCCAGGAAGCCGGTCAGGTGGCGCGCCTTGGCGAGGTCGAGCCGCTGGTAGAAGCACTTCTCCTGGTAGGGCTCGAGGAAGCTCGGCGTCGGGCCGCTGCCCAGGCCGTAGACCAGCGCGACGTCGGGGTCGTGGTACAGCGCCTTCACCAAACGCCGGCCGACCGCACAGTCCATATGTCCGATCAAAACGCGGCGCATCACTCAGGCCTTCTTGCCGCGGCGCCGAAGCACGCCTCGGTCGACGATCTCTTGCACTCGCCGCCGCACCTGCTCGGCCATGTAGCGCACGGCATTAGCGTCATCGACCACGTGCTGCGGGAACTCTTCGTAGAAGCGGAACGGCTCGCCGTACTGGATCTCGTACTTCACCGGGTAGGGCAGCAGACCGAGCGGGCCCAGCAGCGGGAAGGTCGGGGTGATCGGAAACACCGGCAGCCCGAGCAGACGCGCCAGGGGTTTGACGTCGTAGAGCACCGGCGACTGGTCATCGGCACCGACGATCGCGGTGGGCACGATCGGCACCCGGTGGCGGATCGACTCCTCCACGAAACCCACATTGAACTTCTGGAGCACGTAGCGATCCGCGGCGCGCTTGCGGATGCCCGCCGTCCCCTCCGGGAATACCAGGACAATCTGACTGGTGCGCAGCAGCGACCGGAAATTCTCGCGCGTGCCAATCACCTGTCCGACGCGCGAGTAGAAGATGTTCACGAAGGGCAGGGTTCCCGCCCAGCGGTCCACGATGGCGCGCGCCAGGCGCGGCGGATTGGCGCGCAACAGCATGTCGACCACGACCATCGCCCCGTCAAACGGCAGGAGTCCGCCGTGGTTGGCCGCCAGGATCGCGCCGCTCTTCTCGGGAATCGCGGCGTGTCCGCTGCTCGCCACCCGGAAGTAGTGCCGGTAGAGCAGCTTGAAGACTGCGTACGCGCGGCGCGCCGTGCGCGGCGACAGGCCGAGCGCGTCGTAGGGATGCGCGGCCAGCATGTTCGCGACGAGATTCAGGCGCTCTTCGTCGGCCCGGTCGAGAGCGACGCCGGCCAGCCGGTCCAGCCAGCCGGGCAGCTCTTCCGCGTCGTCGAAAGACGGCAGATCCGGCAGCTCCGGGCCCAGATCGGGGGGTGCGGCCCGCGCCTCCTGCCGCGGCGGGGGCCGCGACGGCTCCTGCTGGTCGCAAACGACGCGCAGCGTGCGCTCGCGCAGCTTCAACAGGTAGGGCAGCGTCCCGTCTGTCTGCGTAAAAGGATCGCAGCCGAGCGCCGGGGTTTCGCCTTTCAGATCGACCACGGGGCCTCCTTGGCGAGCAGCTCCTCCGCCACCGCGCGAATCCACTGCGCGGGCCTGGAGCGCGGCGCGTACTCGAAGATCGTCTTGGCGCAGCTCTGCGCCTCGTCGATCAACACGGAGTAGCCCAGCACTGACTCCGAGATCTGCTTGGGGAAGTGTTCGCGCAGCTTCTCCAGGATCTCGCGCGCCATGCGCGTACGCCGCGCGAAGGTCGGCACGACCATGGAGATGCGGAGCTTCGGGTGATCGAAGCGCGCGCGTACCATCTCGACCGTGCGCGCGATCTCTGCGGTGCCGTCCAGGGCCAGATAGGTGAGCGGAGCCGGTACCACGATCTCATCCGATGCGAGCAGCACGTTCATGGTAATCGTGCCAAACGACGGAGGTGCATCGAAGATCACGAAGTCGTAGCCGCGCGTCTGCTCGAGCGCGTGACGCAAGCAGTAGTACTCCTCGCCGTTCTGGTCGGCGACTTCCTGCGGGAAGAGCGCGAGCGACTTGTTGGCGGGAACCAGATCGAGGTTCGGATGACGCGCCTTGATCACGGGAAGCGAAGAGCGCGTCTCCTCACCCAACACAGCATCGAGCAACAGGTCGAGCGCGGTGTAGCGCGACGCGCCGCCGTCCACACCAAGCACTTTGCCGAGCTGCCCTTGTGGATCCAGATCCACAAGCAATACACGCAAGCCCTTGTAGCGCGCCAAGTAGTCGCCGACATTCGACGCGAGCGTCGTCTTGCAGCTACCGCCCTTCTCGTTGATGAAGGCGATCTGTCGGCGAATGGTTGACTCCCCCCCCAGGAGTCCTGCCAATTTGAGCGCCAACGCCTGTGCTGTCAATGACTTGCGAAGAAACGACGCACTGCGCCACAACGATCGCGCAGTGCGTTATCCGGAAGTCCGCTCCAGCGCGCGGCGCAGGTGACCGTCGAGCCGGGGGCTGGCGAGCAGCTGCACCGGGGTGATGGACACCCGTCCGGCGCGCACCGCCTCGACGTCGCTGCCCTCGAGCACCGCGTTGTTCGGGATCGCTCCGGAGTAGTCGTGGCCGTAGACGCCCTCGCCCTTGGCGACGAACAGCTGGTCGTAGCCGACGGTCGCGAGCCGCGTCACCACCCTGGGGGTTTCCATGGTGGCCTCGACGCTGAAGTTCACGTTCAACAGGTCCACGCCGTCCGGGAAGCCGTTGCGCCGCACCGTCCCGACCACGTCGGCAGAGATCGCCGCGGCCCGCTCCCAGATCTCGCGCCAGGTCTGGCTGCCGGCCTGGCTCTTCCAGTTCTTGTCGTCGCCAGGGTTGCCGACCGAGAAGGCCAGCGCCGGCAGCCCGGCAATCCAGCCCTCGATGGCGGCGCCCACGGTGCCGCTCGACAGGAAGAATCCTGACCCGGTGTTCAGGCCGATGTTGACGCCCGAAACCACCATCTCCGGGCGTTCCTCGAACAGCGTGTGGACCCCCAGGTTCGCGCAGTCAGCCGGCGAGCCGCTGACCCGGACCATCTCGACGCCCTCGGCCTCGACGCTGCGCGTTGTCACGTCCGACCAGCGGGTGATCGCCTTGCCAATCCAGCTGCGCTCGGTCTCTGGGACCACCACGCGGATCGGCCCCAGCTTGGCGAGCGCCCGGGCAAGCGGCAGCAGGGCGGGCGAGTCGGCACCGTCGTCGTTCGTGACCAGGATGAAGCTCACGGCGCGGCAGGATAGCCACCCAGCGGGTAGGATTCCCGCCGTGACGAGCCTGGACGCGATTCGCCAGCGCCTGGCGACCTACGAGCCGGAGCTGAGCCAGCCCCCGGAGAGGCCCGCTGCCGAGGCCGCCGTGGCGATCGTGCTGCACGAGCCCAGTCCGGGGTCACCCGAACTTCTGTTCATCGAGCGGGCCGTGCGCGAAGGCGATCCCTGGTCGGGGCAGATGGCGTTCCCGGGCGGCCGCCGGGATCCCGTCGATCCGACCCTCGAGGCGACCGCCACGCGCGAGACGCTCGAAGAGGTGGGCGTCGAGCTTGGCAGGCCGATCGGCCGACTCGACGACTCCGCGGGCACGCGCCAGCCCAAGATTCGACCGCTGGTCGTCGCCCCATACGTGTATGAAGTGGCGGAGCGGCCCGAGACGATCCCGAACCACGAGGTGCACGACACGGTCTGGGTGCCGCTGCCCTGGATCCTGCACCCCGACTCGGCAGTGGAGTACCACTTTCGCCACCCGGAGTTCGAGGACCGGGTGCCGGCGCTTCGCTATCGGAGCTTCACCATCTGGGGGCTCACCTACCGGGTGCTCTCGAACTTCGTCGAGGTCCTGAACCGGAGCCTGCCCTCACACCAGCGCGGGTAGCGCCGGCACCAGCATGGAGAGCGAGGCCACCGTCTGGACGGCGACTCCGGCGATGCCGAGCAGCGCCGGCGCGCGCGCCCCTTCGCCCCAGTAGCGACGCGCGAAGCTGCTGGCAGCGATCAGGTTCACGTAGGGGATCAGCGCGGCCACCACCCACAGCACGTGGCGCCGCGCGCCGAGCACCGCAATCCAGGCCAGCGCGGTGACGATCGCTGCGCTGCCCGTGGCGAAGCCGAGCAGCTCTGGCCAGCGCGTGCTCGGCGTCTCGACCCACTGGATCAGCAGCACGCTCGTGGCCCCGAACAAGGCCGTCAGCAGCCAGTACCCGGCGTCCGGAAGCGGCGCAGCCAGTCTGGCACGCGCGTCATTCAAGGCCATCTCCGCCGGCGCTGTCGCTGTCGTCGTCCTCGTCGTCGGCGGGCGGCGCTCGCTCACAACGAAGCGTGTCGTCCAGCGTGGCGCCAATCCTGAACAGATCGAGCGGGCGCGTCTCCTCCAACACCCGCTCGGGAGGCTCCTGACGCTGCTTGGCCAACTCGCGCAGACCGCGGTCGATGCCGCGCACCGCCTTCTCGAGCGCGCGCGGGATCGAATCGGAGTCGGACAGCCGCAGCCCGTCCGCGACCGCCAGCGCGTTCGCGACCGCCAGTACGTAGCCGAGCAGATCGGCGCCGCGCCCGGGCTCCAGGCGCCCGAGGGCCTCGCCGAGCAGCGAGCCGCGCAGCTGACGGGGCAGCTGGGAAGCCGGCAGGGGCGCGAGCGCCGCGCCCGCAGCGGCATCCAGCTCCCAGGTCGGGGCCTCGTCGAGCGGCAGCTTGCGATAGGCCTGCATGGCCGCCTCGAGCTCCGGGAAGCCCAGGTCGGCCAGGCGGTTGGTGCGCCAGCGCAGCGCGTATTCCTGGCACTCGGCCTGCGACTCGAAGAGGAGTCCGTAGACCAGCGACCAGTAGAGCGGGTTCGCGCCGTCGAAGCTCGCCCCGGCGATCTCCTTCACGCGCGCGAAGTCATCGTCCTGGACCGGTTGGAAGTAGCAGACGCCGTCCTCGGTGAACCAGCCGGTCGGGGGCTCGTCCTCCTTGCCGATCACGCAGACGTCCGTCATGTCGCGCAGGCTCACCAGCCAGAACTCAAGGTCGGCTTCCCCAAGCGCCTTCACCAAGGTGGGGCGGCCCGCCTCCATGAGCGCGTCGATCCACTCGCGCACGCGCGCCGGCAAGAGCGTGTCTCCCTGCCAGGCGTCCAGGTCGAGACAGGCCACGCGCTGCTCGGGAGTCGCGATTTCGAGCAGCCAGGACGCCTCCGACATGCCGCCGGCCAGGATCGTGGCGGCCAGCTCGGCCTCGGGCAGCAGCGGCACCACCTGTTCGGGGTGGTCGGTCAGCATCAGGAACTCGCTGCGGACCCTGGGCCGGAGCTCCTGACAGGCGCGCGCCAGGGCGGCCGGCGCGAGTCCGCGCAGCCGCTCGCACGCCGCCGCGCGGTCACGGCGTCCGAGCTCCAGAAGCTCTGGGCCGAACGCGGGCGACCGCGCCTCGGGCAGCTCAGACAAGGCCGGGAACCGCCTCGCGGATCACGTCGACCGCCTGCTCGACGAAGCGGATCTCGATCGCCTCGAGAACTTCCGCCGGCACGTCCTCCAGGTCCTTCTCGTTGCGCGCCGGCAGCAGCAAGGTAGAGATGCCGGCGCGGTGCGCCGCCAGGATCTTCTCCTTGATGCCGCCCACCGGCAGCACCTGGCCGCGCAGGGTGATCTCGCCGGTCATTGCCAGGTCGTCACGCACGCGGTGGCCCGAGAGCAGGCTCGCGAGCGTAGCCAACAAGGTGACGCCGGCCGAGGGACCGTCCTTCTTCATGGCGCCGGAGGGCACGTGGATGTGGATCTCGTGCTTCTCGAAGAGCTCCGAGTCGATCGCGAACTTCTCCGCATTCGCGCGCAGGTAGGAGAGCGCCGCCTCCGCGGACTCCTGCATCACCTCGCCGAGCTGACCCGTGAGCTTCAGACCGGGCTTGCCGCGCAGCAGGGCCGCCTCTACGAAGACCAGCTCCCCGCCCACCGGAGTCCAGACCAGGCCGATCGCCACACCGGGTCGCTCGATCCGTTCGGCGAGCTGGGGCGTGAAGGACGGCGGACCGAGCAGCTTCGGCACTTCGTCGCTGGCAAGCTCGGTCACGGCTTCGCCCTCGGCAATGCGCAGAGCGGCCTTGCGCACCAGCGCCGCGATCTCGCGCTCCAGGTTGCGCA
The DNA here is from genome assembly GCA_964194645.1 of uncultured Gammaproteobacteria bacterium. GTDB lineage: Bacteria > Myxococcota_A > UBA9160 > SZUA-336 > SZUA-336 > CAXMNF01. The sequence goes on along the minus strand of CAXMNF010000136.1, from coordinate 22,744 downwards.
CACCCGCTTCGCGCGTGTACTCCTCGACCAGGCGCAGCAGCACGTCGTCTCCGAGGTGCACCGCGCCCGGCGGCAGCCCGTGCTCGCGCAGTTGGCGCGGCAGCAGGAACTTCCGCCCGATCTGCAGCTTCTCGCGGGAGGTGTAGCCAGGCAGCTCGATCAGCTCCATGCGGTCGAGCAACGGCGGCGGGATCGTGTCGGTGCGGTTGGCGGTCGCAACGAAGAGCACGCGCGACAGGTCGAAGGGCACCTCGACATAGTGATCGCTGAAGCTCGAGTTCTGCTCGGGGTCGAGCACCTCGAGCAACGCCGACGACGGATCACCGCGGTAGTCGGCACCGACCTTGTCGATCTCGTCGAGCACGAACACGGGATTGCGTGTGCCCGCGGCCTTGAGCTGCTGGAGAACGCGGCCGGGAAGTGCACCGACGTAGGTGCGGCGGTGGCCGCGGATCTCGGCCTCGTCCCGCACGCCGCCGAGCGACGCGCGCACGAACTCGCGCCCCATGGCCCGCGCGATCGACTTGCCAAGCGACGTCTTGCCCACGCCGGGAGGTCCCACGAAGCACAGGATCGGACCCTTCGGATCGCTGGCCAAGCGGCGCACGGCCAGGTACTCGATGATGCGCTCCTTGACCTTCTCGAGGCCGTAGTGGTCCTCGTCGAGGATCGCGCGCGCGTGAGGCAGGTCCAGGTTGTCCTCGGTCTCCTCGACCCAGGGCAGGTCGAGCAACCACTCGATGTAGGTGCGCGACACGGAGCGCTCCGGCGAGTGCCCCGGCACGTTCGCCATGCGCCCGAGTTCGCGCTCCACCACGCTGCGCACCTCGTCGGGCAGGTCGCTCTCGTCGATGCGCAGGCGCAGCTCGTCGGACTCGAGCGCCTGGTCATCGCTCTCGCCGAGCTCTTCCTGGATCTTGCGCAACCGTTCCCGCAGGAGCTTCTTGCGCTGCACCTCGTCAATCTCGCCGGCGGCTTGCTCGGCGAAGCTCCTCGAGACGCGAGCGATGCGCGTCTCGCGCATCAGGTAGCGGATCAGCACGCGCAGCCGCGAAAGCACGTCGGTCTGGGCGAGCAGGGCCATCTTCTCGTCGATCGAGATGTTGGCGGCGAACGCGACCAGATCCGAGAGGCGTACGGGATCGTCGAGCCCGTCGATCATTTCCTGGAGCTCGTCGGGCAGGTCGTCGCGCAGCTCGATCAGCTCCTTGGCAAGCCGCTGGACGGCTCGGCGGGCGGCCTCGGCCTCGGGCGTGGCGTCGAGCCGGTCGGGCTCGATCTCGATGCGCACGCGCTGGACGCCATCCGCCTCGAGCAGCTCCAGCGCCCGGAAGCGCGCCAGACCCAGGACCACGACGGACAGGCCCGCGCCGCTGTCCACCACCTGGAGCGTGCGCACGACGGTGCCGACCGGGTAGAGCTCGTCGATGCCGGGATCGTCGTCCTGGGGCACCCGCTGGGTCAGGACGGCCAGCAGGGCGTCTTCGCGGGCCGCCTGCCGCACGGCGGCCAGGGAGCGCGAGCGCCCCACGTTGAGCGGCAGGGTCGTCCCGGGGAAGACCACGGTGTTGCGCACGGACAGGAGCGGCAGCTCGGCCGGAATCCCGACCTGCTCACCGCCTAGTTGAATCGTGAATTCAGGGGCTTCCGGCACGACCGCTCAAGACTACGCACCCCGCTCCTCGGGTCAAACGAAGAGGGGGCCCCCGCAGCGCGGGAGCCCCCTCCAGAAAGCCGATCGACAGGCTCAGTACTTGAGCTTGTCGAAGTCGAGCGTGGCGACTCCGGGGATGTTCCGGATCGAGCCGATCAGGCTGCCCGCCTCGCTCCAATCGCCGAGCTTCCCCTTGATGACGACGTTGCCGTCCGTGACCGTGTACTCGAACTTCTCCCTGGCCTTTGCCTTGGCGAGGTCCTCGTCATCTTCGATCTTCTTGTCGATCTTCGCCTTGAGCGCTTCGTCGGTGACCGTGCCTGCGGCCACGTCGGGCTCGCGGACGCGGATCCGATTGCGGATCTCCTTCACGCCGCGGATCTCCTTGGCCAGCTCCTCGGCCTTGGCCTTGTGCTCTTCGGTGGGCACGTAGCCGGTCAGCATGAGCGTGGTCTTCATCGAGCGCACGTCCACCTCGATCAACCCAGGCTCTTTGTAGAAGATCTTCTGGCCCTTGAGCGTGCGCTTCGCGTCGGCCGTCGACTGGGCGAATGCGTCTGCGGCGGTCCCGACGGCGACGATCGCCACGGCCAGCGCGAGTGCGGTGCGGAACATCCGATGCATGTCCATCTCCTTCACCTCCCCGAAGTGTCTCGGGGGTTCCAACCGGGCGAAATACACACCCGGAAAATTCGGGCGTAGCCTATCCACACCCACCCCAGAGGTCAACCGGGGAGAACAGCTGCCACCGGCAGGGCGCAGGCGCCCTACTCGCAACTAACCAGTGGACCCCGCTAGTACTTGGCGTATTCGACCAGCCGGTCCACACGCTGGCGAAACGCGCCCTCCCAGCGCTCCAGCAGGTAGCGGCCCGGGCTGGTTCCGCGGTCCAGGATCTCGTAGAGGGGCTCGAGGAACAGGGCCTCCGTCTCCCCCATCCGGTTTCTCGCATTGGCGCGGTCCAGACCCGCGGCCGCCAGGTCCACCAGCTCGCGCGCAATCTCCAGCACCGGCGCGTCCGGCGCGGCGGCGGCCAGTCCGCGGCGTGCCACGTCGGCGTGGAGCGTGTCTACCGATCGGAAAGTCCAGGACGCGAGCCGCTCGCCGGCGGCCGCCAGACTCTCGGCGTCGTAGAACAGTCCCTTCCACAGGGCGGGCAGCGCACAGACCAGGGCGGGCGGAACCGCGTCCGCTCCGCGGGTTTCGAGGATGCGCTTGAGCCGCACCTCGGGGAACAGGGTGGTGAGGTGCAGGTTCCAGTCCGCGAGCGTCGCCTGGAATTCAGCGACCCGGCCCGCCATGAAATCGCGGAAGCTCGCGTCGCCCACCGGGTGGTGGACTCCATCGCGCAGCACGAACATCAGTGGAACGTCGAGTGCCCACTCCGTGTAGCGTCGGTAGGCGGTGCCCTCACCCCAGCCCTCCTCGAAGGCGAAGGGCAGTAGTCCGCAGCGCGCCGGATCGGTGTGGCGCCAGATCCAGGCACGATACGACTCGAAGCCGTTCGGTTCACCGCTCGAAACGCTCGAGTTGGCGTAGAGCGCCGTGACGACCGGCGAGGCGGCGAGCGCGGTGCGCATCTTGCTGGCGAGGTCCGCCTCGGACGAGAAGTCGAAGTTCGCCTGCACGGTTCCGGTCGCGTGCATCATCACCGTACCGAGCTCTCCGGTGCGCGACAGGTGCTCGCGCATGCGGTCATGGCGTTCGCGCGGCATGTGCGGCAGCTCGTCGAACTTGGTCAGCGGGTGGATGCCGAGCCCCAACCACACGATCCCGAAGGGGGCCGAGACCTGTTTGAGCAGAGCGACGTGCGATTGGAACTCGCGACAGGTCTCGTGCAAGGTGTAGAGCGGCGCGCCGGAGAGCTCGAGCTGCCCGCCCGGCTCGAGCGTGATCGTGGCGCCCTCCCGCTCCAGACCCACGAGCGTCTCGCCGTCCAGCAGGGGATCGAAGCCGTGCTCGAGGCGCAGGACCTCGAGCAGCGCCCCGATGCCGCGCTCGCCCTCGTAGGGAACCGGCGACAGGGAGTCCTCGTAGAGCGAGATCTTCTCGTGCTCCGTACCGACCCGGAACTCGGCGGCCGGCTTCTCTCCGCCGCGCAAGAAGTCGACGAGCTGGTCGACATGCTCGACCGGCTGCTCGAGCTCAGGGCTGGAACGCAGCAGGGTCATTGCAGCGACATACGATACACGGGCCAGGGGCCCCGCGTGTCAGCGCTCGCTGGCCTTGCGCAGCAGCTCGAGCAGCAGGGCCTCGAGCGCCTCGAACGCATCTGGGGCGCCGAAGGCAACGTCGCGGCAGGGCTGCTCGCTCTTGCCGCGCTGGAAAGGACCGACGAGCGTCGCCACGCCTCGCGCCTTGGCCACGCACACGGCCGCCCAGCGGCCCCGCTCGATCCGGAACTGGCAGCAGTCCACGTGTTTCTCGTCGGGCTCCACCGGCCCGACGCGAATCGCGGTCAGGTGCTCCGCTCCCTCCGCACGCGCCGAGCCGCAGAACACGCCGATGCACGCGTCCGCGTGTGCGCGCAGCCGCTCGGCGTGGTCTGCCGCTTCCGCGAGCCGCCGGGGCAACTCGCGGTCCCGCTCCGCCAACTCGCGCGCAAGGGCCGCGAAGCGCTCGTCGCTCATTCCACGAGTCTAGAACAACGCCGCTGATATACTGCTCGGCTCATGAGCGCGCGAACCGCCGGAGCCGGCATCGCCGCGGGACTGGCCGGGTTCGTGGGACTGCTCGCGATGGGCCGGGAGCCGCTGGCCTGGAGCGTCTTCCTCGCCACCTTCACGCTCTTCTGCTTCACCACCCGGCTCTCGCTGAACGTGCAGATCGGGCTCGCCGTGCTGCTGGGCGCGGGGGCCGGCGCGATTCCGGGCAGCGGCGTCGAGTCTGTGTTCCTGGCCGGACGCACCTTCATCGCTCTGCTCAAGATGCTGATCGCCCCGATGATCCTGCTCGCGATCAGTCACGGCATCGCCAGCATGGCCGAGGCGGGAGCGCTCGGCCGTTTGGGGCTGCGCACGCTCGGGCTCTACGTGCTCACCATGGCGCTGGCGGTCGCGACGGGTCTCCTGTTCGTGAACCTGTTCGAGCCGGGGGCAGCCAGCGCGCTGCGCGACAGCGAGTTCTTCCAGTCCGCCGTCTCGCGCGACGTGCCGGTGGCGCTCGATCTGTCGCTGCGGAGCTTCCTGGAGACGACCATCCTGCAGACCATCACGAACCCGATCGCCGCCCTGGCCGAGGGCCGGATCCTCCCGATCGTGTTCTTCGCGGTGCTCTTCGGCTTGGCGTTGCTGCAGCTCGGCGAGACCGCGCGGCCCCTGGTCGAGCTGCTCGACGCGGCGTTCCAGGCGGTGATGCGCATCATCGGCTGGTTCATCCGCCTGGCGCCGATTGGCGTGTTCGCGCTGCTCGGCCAGCTGGTGGCGACCGTCGGCTTCGCGGAGCTCGCGCGCAACCTCGGAGAGTTCGCGCTGGTGGTGATCGGGGCGACCCTGGTGCACGCGTTCGTGACCCTTCCGCTGGTCGCGCGAGTCCTCGCGGGCCTGTCTCCCCTCGAACTTTTCGCCGGCATCCGCGAGGCGCTGCTGGTGGCCTTCTCGACCAGCTCCAGCGCGGCGACCCTGCCGGTCACGACCCGCTGCGTCGAAGAGAACCTGGGCGTGCCGCGCCAGGTGTCGAGCTTCGTGCTGCCGCTCGGCGCCACGGTGAACATGGACGGCACCGCCCTCTACGAGGCGATCGCCGCGATCTTCGTGGCGAATGTGTACGGGATCGAGCTCGGGCTTGCCAGCCAGCTGGTGGTGTTCGCCATGGCGATGCTGATGGCGATGGGCGCGCCCGGCATTCCCTCGGCCGGCATGGTCACCATGATCGTGGTGCTCGAGGCGGTCGGGCTGCCGGGAGAAGCGGTGGGCCTGCTGATCACGATCGACCGGCTGCTCGACACGTTCCGCACCATGGCGAACGTGGAGGGGGATGCAGTGGTCGCGGTCTGCGTGGCCCGCGCTACATCGCTGCTTCGAGCACCAGCGGAGGCGAGGTCGAGCTGAGCTCGGCCAAACGGGCCTCCTTGACCGCGTCGAAGCGAACGCGCGCTTCGCTCGTGATCGAGTCGCCCTTCGGGAAGCGCACCTTCGTCGGGTCCACGAAGCGCTTGCCGATCTTGATGCGGTAGTCGAGATGGGGCCCGGTCGCGAGACCCGAGGTTCCCACGTGGCCGACCACCTGCTTCTGCGTCACGCGCTTGCCGACGTGGATGCCGCTGCCATAGCGCGACAGGTGACCGTAGTAGGTGACGTAGCCGTTGTTGTGCCGGACCTTGACCAGCCGGCCGAAACCGCCGCTCCAGCCCTTGAAGATCACCTCGCCGTCTGCGACCGCCCAGATCGGCGTGCCGGAGGGCGCGGCATAGTCGATTCCCTGGTGGGGGCGCCTAACCTTCAGGATGGGATGCAGCCGCGAGTTCGAGTAGCGCGAGCTGATCCGCGAATACTGGACCGGTGCGCGCAGGAAGGTGCGGCGCACCGAGTTGCCTTCCGGCGTGAAATAGTCGCCCTCGCCTTGCTCGTTCTCGAAGTAGACGGCCGTGAACTCGCGCTGCGAGTTGCGGTACTGCGCGGCCAGGATCGAGCCGTAGCTCACGAAGCCGGAGCGGTCGTAGAACTTCTCGTAGACGATTCGGACCTCGTCACCCGGGCGGGTCTGGCGCGAGAAGTCGAAGTCCCAGACGAAGATGTCGGCGAACGCGTCAGCCAGCTCCGGCCCCTCGCCCTGGGTGAGCACCGTCTCGAACAGCGAGCGCTCGATGATGCCGGCGATCTGCACCACCCGGCGATCGAGCGGCACCAGCTCCTTCGATGCGTGGAAACGGCCGTCCGGCGCGCGGTCGAGCCGGTAGACCTCGCGCCGGCCGCGCTGGAACTCGAACGAGACGAGGTCGCCCGCGCTGTCCTGGATCAGCGCGAAGAAATCGCCGGCCCGCGCGTTCTGGAAGCTGAACATGGACGACAGGCCTTCCCCGATCTCGTACACCAGCGCGCTCTCGGCGCCGTGCTCCCGCAACGCCTTGGACAGGCTGCCGCCCTCCGGGATGCGTCCGGTCAATACCTTCAGCGTCCGAGGCTCGGTCGAGTCCGCGGCGGCGACTGAATCGACCGCCGCGGCCAGCGACGCCACGACCCGAGCGGGCGCGGGCACAGCCTCTGGAAGTTCGGGGGGAGCCTCGGAAGCGACCCGCCCGCCGGAGACCAGCGCGTAGGTCAGGCAGGCCGAGGCCAGGAACACGGCGGCTGCAATGCCGCGCGTACGACGCCGCTGGCGTCCGTCCAGATCGGGCGCCCAAGCGGGAAGCTTGGGCCCGGAGCGCGAGCTTCGATCCTTCATCCTCAGTCTTTCCACTCCTTGCGAGGGGACCACCGCCGCGGCCCAGGCCCCGCGATGGTGGCTTTGCCCCCGGCGCGCGAATCATACCCCGAAATCCGCCGCCATGATTCTCTTCGGCCGGGGCCCAGATCAATTGCGTAGAATCCGGGCCAAGGCAAGGACGGGTGTCACGGAAGGCACCGGGGGTGGACGGCGATGGGCCTCCAGGCGGGCGTGGCGCAGGTGGACATCACACCCGAGCCGGGGGTCGAATTGATGGGCTACGGGGCGCGCCAGGGCGTCTCCAGCGGGATCCACGACCGGCTGCACGCTCGGGCCCTGTACCTGCGGCCGGGGGAATCCGCCCCCGAACAGGACGCCCTGCTGATCGTCTCGGCGGAGCTCTGCCTGATGGCAACCGAGCTCGCGGCAGAGATCCGGCAGGCGATCGGCGCCCGGACCGGACTCGCCCCGGCCTCGATGCTGGTGAGCTGCACGCACACCCACTCCGGTCCGGACACCGGCCTGGCCGCCCAGGCCGGTGGACAGCCACTGTCCGCGACCGCTCGGGCCCTGCGCGACGGGCTGATCGAGGCGGGTGTGCGGGCGGCCGCTGGGGCGCAGCCCGCGCGCCTGGCCTGGACCCAGGGCGAGGCGTGGATCGGACGAAACCGCCGCCTGGCGGACGGACCGCTCGACCCGGCCGTGCAGGTGCTGCGCGTGGACGGGGAGCGCGGCCCGCTGGCCGTGCTGTTCTCACACGGCTGCCACGGCACGGTCCTGGGCCACGACAACCTGGAGATCTCCGCGGACTGGCCGGGCGTCGCTTGCGAGCGGATCGCCCGGGAGACCGGCGCGATGCCGCTCTTCCTGCTGGGCGCGCACGCCGACATCGATCCGCGCACGCGCGGCCTGATGGACCTGGCGATCCCCGGCCAGAGTGTCGGCCTGGGCTTCGAGGCCGTGCGCATCCTGGGTCTGGAGGTGGCCGAGGCCGTGCTCGGCGCATTCCCGGCGGCCGGCGAGGGGCTCGACGGCTCCCCGGCCCTGGGAGCGCGGAGTGCCGCGGTGCGGCTGCCGCTCCACCCGGGCGACTCCTCCGAACGCGATGCGCGCGCCCGGCTCGAGGCGGACAAGAGCGAGCTCTGCCTGGCACTCGGCATCGAGCCCGAGGAGTTCCCGCGGCTCTCGCAGCTGGCCTCGTTCGTCCAGGCGCGGCTCGATTGCCGGACCCTGGCGGAAGCGCGCCAGCTCCTGTCGCAGGCGCGGCTCTACCTGCGCGACAAGACCGGCCCCTTCCTGCTCGGCGGAAGGCGCGAGCTCGACGTGGAGGTGCAGGTGCTGCGCATCGGCGACGCGGCGCTGCTCGGCGTTCCGCTCGAGCCCACTACCCGGGTCGGGCAGGACTGGCAGGCCCGTGCCGCGCCGCGGCTGCCGCGCGCGAGCGTGGCCGGGATCGCCAACGGCTGGCTGCGCTACTTGCCCCACGCCGACGACTTCGCGCACCCGCAGGCGGCCCTGCACTACGAGATCCTGCAGAGCAGCTTCGTGCCGGAGGCCTGCGAGAAGCTGCTCGCGCGCGGGGAGGCGCTACTCGCCGAGCTTACCTGAGCTCGCCGATCGCCTCGTGCACGCACTCGAAGAGCGGCTCGATGTCCTCGATCTCCAGGCAGGAGAAGGCCACTCGCAGATCGGTCGGGCCGATCGAGATCAGGCCCACGCCGTACTTCTCGAGCAGCTGGACGCGCAGCTGCTCCGCGTCTACGCCCTTCACGCGCACGCACATGAAGTACCCGGCGTTGAACGGGTAGACGTCCCAGCTCTCCCGGTAGCGCTCCCGGTACACGATCTCGCGAACCCGCTGGGCCCGTGCGCGCAGGATCTCGCGCTTCTCCCGGCGCTGCCGGTCGATGTCTCCGTTGCGCAGCGCGTTCAGCACCAGGCTCTGCGACACGTGGGCGCAGTTCGAGATGCCGGCGCGGATCGCGCCCATGGTCTTCTTCTCGAGCGCGTCGAGTACGGGCATCGGATCGTCGAGCGGTGGCGTCGCGAAGGTGATGAACCCGCAGCGCAGGCCCCACGCGAACAGCTCCTTGGTGGCGCCGTCGAGCTTCACGGTCAGCACGCGCGGGTGCAGGTTCGCGAAGTAACCGAACAGCGACTCCTGGAGCGCGTCGTCGGAGAACACCAGCCCGTAGTAGGCCTCGTCGAGCACCACGAGCAGGCGCTTGCCCGCCTCGGCCGCGCCGAGCACCGCTTCGCGCAGCGCCTCGACCTCGGCCGGTGTGGGCATGTAGCCGGTCGGGTTGTTCGGGAAGTTCAAGAGCAGGATGGCCTTCTCTGGGCCTTCGAGCAGCGCGTCGCGCAGCGCGGCCACGTCGAGGCGCTCGCCGTCGTAGGTGTTGAAGGTCTCGACACGCGCGCCGAACATCACCTCGAAGGTCAGCCGGTAGTTCCCCCACAGCTTGTCGGGCAGCAGGATGCGGTCGCCGGGATCGACGAACAGGTCGCCGACCAGAGACAGCCCGTGCGTAATCGCGCTGGTCACGATCGGGTTGCCGAAGCTGCGGCCGCGCAGCGAGGGATTCTCTTCGAGCAGCTTCTGGCGCCAGGCCTGGCGCAGCTCCGGCTTGCCGGACGCGGGCGCGTAGCGGACCACGTCGGCCGCGGCCAGGTCCGGCACCTGCTGCATCACAGCGTCGAGCGTCATCGGCCCGTCGCCCTCGGTCGCCTCGCCGATCGTGGCGTTAAAGCGGTGCGCCTTCTCCTTGGCCTGCGCGGTCTGAAACAGGATGCCGCGCGGCCAGTAGAGCTTGCGCCCGCGCTCCGAGAGCAGCGCCAGCACGTCGGGGCTCGAGCGCTCGATCTGCTCGTTGAGCTCCACCGCCAGGGGGTTCATCGCGCGGCGGAGATTAGCACGCTAGGGGCGCTTTTCTAGGATCCGGGCGCGCTCTTCCAGGCCCAGCTCGCGCCAGAAACTCAGGCCCTCCTGGTTCGCACTCTCGACCCGCACCGAGAAACGCGACCGGCCGCGCTCGTCGAAGAACGCGGACGCCTCGTCGACCAGCGCGCGCGCCAGGCCCTGGCGCCGCCAGTCGGGCTCTACGTACAGCTCGTGAATCCAGCCCGAGCCGCCGCTCGACGCCCCGCCCTCGGGGCCGTCCAGCTCCGCGAACAGGAAGCCGACCGGCGCGCCATCGTCCTCTGCCAGCCAGATCTGACAACCGGGCGCGCGCAGCCCGCGCTCGACCTCCCCGAGCAACGCCTCGCGAATCCCCGGCAGCGACGGGTAGTCGGGGTCGAGCCGCCGGTGGTGCAGCACCAGGTCCAGCCAGAGCCCCAGGAGCGCCTCGCTGTCTCGAGAGCCGGCCGGCCGGACCCGCGGGTCCCCCGACACGTCAGTTCGACAGGGCGCGCTCGCGGCTGCGCACCATCCGGAAGCTGCCCTGCTTGTGCGGCTCGCTGTAGCTGCCAGAAAGCTCGTCCTCGGCGACGCGCTCGGTGATCTCGTAGACCGTGGAGTCGGCCACTCCTTCCAGACCGGATCCGCCCGAGAGCGAGTCGGTGATCTGGATTCGAATCTTCTCGGGAGCGAAGCCGACCTTCCAGTCGCGCGTGAACGAGATCATGTTCGCGCCGGTTGAGGCCATCGGCGGCAGCGACGCGTAGCCCTGCTCGCGGCTGCCGCGCAGCGTCTTGTTCGCCGCGGCGCGCGAGCTCACCCGGATCGACTTGCGGATCCGCTTCCACAGGCCGGGAGTCGGCTCCCAGGGCTTGTGGTTGCGCATTGCGTCGCGGCGCACCAGCTCGAGGTCCTCGTGGAACATCACGTAGGGAAAGTTCCGCCAGGCGATCTTCTTGTCCTCGTGCTTGATCGACCACGCGAAGTCCTCGAACTTCGTGAGGCTCTTATCCTCGGAGCGGTCGTCCTTCCAGTGGACCAGCACGTACCACTCTCCCGAGAGGTCGAGCTTGGACAGATCCTCGGCGGCGGCCGGCAGCGGCGCGGCGGCGATCAGAAGAGCGAGCGCACTGCAACGCAATACCCGGGCGGCCATGGCCGCAGTATACGGCCGCCCTACAGCACCCGCGAGAGCTCGTCGCGCTCGAAGCGGGGCAGGGCGCCGCCGTCGTCGCGCTGCACGCCGGCGCCTGACTCGGCGTAGCCGATGCACGACGCCGGCCAGCCGCGCCCGGCCAATGCCACGAGGGCCGCTGGGCTGCGCTCCGGCGGGAAGGCCGCGAGCACCGTGCCCGATGCGAGTGTGCCCCAGGGGTCCGCACCCAGCGCCCGGCACAGTGCGAGCCCCGGCTCGAACCAGAGCACCCGTGACTCGCGGACCACGAGCGACAGGGCGGAGGCGCGGGCCAGCTCGTGCAGCCCGGCCGAAAGGCCGCCCTCCGTCGGGTCGTGCAACGCGTGCGCGCCGAGTTCCGCGCAAGAGAGCGCGGGCTCCACGATCGAGATGCCGGGGTCGCGACCGGCAGCCCGCGCGCGTTCGACCAGCGCGGCAGGCACGCCCGCGAGCCTGCCGCCCGCTTCGAGTGCCAGCACCAGCGCGCCCTCGACCGGCGCCGGGCCGACCTGGATCAGCTCGTCTCCCGGCTGCACTCCCGACGAAGCTAGATACGCGCCGCGCGGAGCGGTGCCGAGCATCTGCCCGACCACCAGCGGCTGGGAAACCACGGGCGTCACCTCGCTGTGACCGCCCACCAGCACCGCGCCCACCTCGGCAAGCCCGAGGCGCAGCTCCGCAAAGAGCTCGCGGACCGCGGATTCGCGCGTGCCCTCGGGGAGCAGCAGCGCGCACAAGAAGTAGCGCGGCCGCACGCCCATCACCGCCAGGTCGTTCGCGTTGATCAGCACGGCGTGGCGACCGACGCCGCTGCCGGTCATGGTGATCGGGTCGGTGGCGGCGGCCAGCACGCCTTCCTCTGTGTCGATCACGCAGGCGTCCTCGCCGATTGCCGGCCCCACGCGAACCTCGGGCGGCAGCTCCGGCCCGCCGCGGAGCAGCTCGGCGAGCAGGCTCTCGGGCAACTTTCCTACGGGGAGCAGGGGATCGGCCATGTGCCTACGGTAGACTTGTCGCGGAACAGGGCAATGAACCGCCCACCCTGCCTCGCGTCCGGCCAGCGGCCCCGCCCGCGGGTGCATGACGCCGCGGGGCCCCCTTGAGGCGGTTGATTGCACGAGAGCTGCAGCCGATCTGCGGGCTCCATGCCATGGGCACGGGGCTTGCGGAGGGAGTCAACCGGCGATGTATGCCGTTTGGGTCATATCAGAGGACGCCAGCTTGCCGGCCACGCTGGCCTACCACCTGCGCGCGCTGGGCACGGTCTGGACCGGTCCGCCCGACGCCGGCCACTTCAAGGACGCCGACGCGCCAGACCTCGTGATCGTGGCCGCGGCCCATCCCGGCGACGAGCGCGCCGGGCTCGAGCGGCTACTCGGCTTCCTGCGTGGCATCCCCCATCCGCAGCGCGCGGCAGCCCCGGTCCTGTACGCCGAGGCGGCGAGCGGACAGCCCCCCGCGCCGCTCGTGCGGGCGCTGGTGGACGACCGCCCGCTCGTGACGCTGCCCTGGCCTCTCGATCCGGCCCGGCTGACCGCCGAGGCGGTCCAGCTCCTGTACCGACCCGACACCCCTCCGAGCCTGCGCGAACGCGCGCGCCGCGAGTGGGTCGCCGCGGCGGTCGAGCGGCTCTACGCCGGCCTGGAGCTGCCCGCGCTGCGCCGGGCGATCGACCCGCACAACGCCCGCCGGCCGGTGCTGCTGGTCGGGGAGCCAGGTACGCGGCGCGGACTGCTGGCGCGCTACATCCACAACCTGGCCGAGCCTCCGCGCGACGAGTTCATCGCTCTGCCGGTCTGGGGACTGCGCCCGGGCGAAGTCGAGAGCCACGTGCTGGGCCGCGCCGCGGGGCGTCGCGCCACTGTCTATCTGCAGCACCTGGAGCGCGCCGAGGCCGTCGTACAGGAGGAGCTCGCGCAGCTCTTGGCTGAGAGCGGCGCGCTGGGAATCGAGCCGGTTCGCTGGATCGCCTCCGCGCTGCGGCCCGAGGGCCTGATCCCGCCGCTGCGCGCCTGGACCTGGCTGCAGGTCGACCTGCCCGCACTCCGCGAGCGGCCGGACCGCGTGGAACTTGCCCAGTCGCTGGCCGCGGCGTGGTGCGAATCGAGCGGGCGCTGGATCGGCCTGGGTGCCGACGCCCAGGAGGCGTTGGCTGGCTACACCTGGCCGGGAAACCTGCGCGAGCTCGAATCCGTGCTCGACGCCAGCCTCGGGGCCTGCGCGGATGCGGAGTTGGAAGCGGCCGGGCTGTGCTTTTCGCCGGGGGCGCCACCCGATGCGAGCAGCGAGCCGCAGCGTGCGCCTGCGCAGCCGGGTCCCGCGCCAGCGCCAGGGACGCCCGCCCCGCCAGCACGAGCCTACGAGAGCCCCGAGACGTCCCTGGAACCGCGCGCGATCCCGCCGTCCGCGCCGGTCGCTGCCTCGAACGGACCGCCTGACGCCAAGGGCGCGCGAGCGAGCGAGACGCAGGTGCGCGACTTGATGGGGCCGCTCGCCGAGGAGATCCGCGGTCCGCTGCGGGCGATCCGCACCTACGCGAACCTGCTCGAGCAGCGTCCCGACGACGCGAACCTGCGCCAGGAACTCTCTGGGCTGCTCGGCGGCGACCTTTCCCGCGTCGAGCGCACGCTGCAGCGGCTGGAACGCTTTGCCACCTTCGGCTCGCCCCGCCCGCAGCCGGTCGACCTGGCCGCACTCGTGTCGTCCGAACTCGACGCGCGCCAGGGGGAGATGCGCGAGCGCCAGCTGGTGGTGCTGCGCGAGCTGGACAATCGCGCCGAGCCGGCGATCGTGGACGAGGAACAGCTTCGCTTCGCGATCGGCGCCCTGCTGGACCGGGCGCTGCGCATGGTCCCCGACGGCGGCGACCTGTACCTGGGCAGCTTCTATCGCGACGCCCAGGGCGAGCGCCCCGCCGGTCACCGCCTGTTGATCCGCTTCCACAGCCCCGAGGACGTGCTGGTGAGCCCGGACGACCTGCCCGGCGAAGGAACACCCATCGAGGTGGTCCTCAGCCGCGAGCTGATCGACCGCATGGGCGGAGCCTCGGCACTCGACGCCTCTGGCAGTCAGGACAACCTGATCCTAATCGAGCTCCCGGCCTAGCCGGGCGCCGGAGCCTGCTTGCCCCGAGCGACCGCGAACAAGAAGCTGGTCTGCGTGGTCCGCGATGTCGAGCTCGACGGAGCCGGTCTTCGCGTGCGCTTCACGCCCGTGCGCGGCAACCCGGCCGAAATCGAGGACCGCATCCGCCTGGGGCCGCAGGGCGACATCGGGGTGGTGAACGGCGTGGGCCGCTTCTTGCGCCTGCTGCGCGCCGGCCGCGTCCAGGTTCCGGCCGATCCCTACCAGCTGCACGACGACCCCGAGCGCGCTCTCGAGCTGCTGCGCCGTTGCCAGGGCACCAGGGTCGTGCTCGAGGTGCGCCGCCGTCTGGAGATGGTGATCTCGGTGTGGACTGAATCAGGTGTGGAAAAGATCACCGACGTGCTCGACCTCCACGAGGAGCCAACGGCGCTCGCGGTGCGCCGGCGCGGCAGCCAGTCGCTGCTCCGCATCCCGCGCGAGTCGCTGATCCGCTACGAATCCACGACGCTCAGCTCACTCGAAATCGTTTCTGTCGCGCTTCCCTAGTGTTTGCTGTTGCTCTCGTGGCGCGGGTCTGCTTTAAGTCTTCCTGCGGGTCGTTGCCGCCTCTCTCGTGCACGCCCTGATCCGGGGGGTGCGGGGCTGGTGCGACGAGAGGCGGCACCCCGTGATCTCCCGGTCCTGTTGCCGTACCATCCTCGCCGGAGGATCCCCGTGTTCGGCATCGGTATGCCCGAGCTGCTCATCGTACTGGCGGTGGCGCTGCTCGTGCTCGGCCCCAAGAAGCTGCCCGAGATCGCGCGTTCTCTCGGGCGGGGCATGGCGGAGTTCCGACGCGCCTCGACGGAGCTGCGCAACGCCCTGAGTGCGCCGCTCGACGAGCCGCCCGCCCGTCCGAAGCCGCCCGACGAGACGAAGAGCAAGTCGGCCGGCGGCGACCCTCCCACACATGGATGATTCCCCCAGGCCGATCACCGATCATCTGGGCGAGCTGCGGCGCAGGCTCTTCTGGGTGCTAGGCAGCTGGGGCGTCTGCGCTGCGCTCGCGGGTTCGCGGGCCAAGGACGTGTTCGAGCTGCTCATGCACCCGGCCGTGGCCGCCGTGCGCGAACGCGGCCACACCCTGATCGTGATCGCCCCGCCCGAGCTGTTCTTCACTTATGTGAAGAGCGCCGTGCTGGCCGGCTTCATCGTCTCGATCCCGATGACGCTCTACCAGGCATGGGCGTTCATCGGCCCCGGCCTCTACCCGAGCGAGCGCCGCTTCGCCGCGCCGTTCGTGATCGTGACCACCTTGCTCTTCGCGGCGGGCTGCCTGTTCGGCTACTGGATCGCCTTCCCATTCGTATTCGAGTACTTCTTGTCGCTCGAAGCCGAGTACGTAACGACCAGCTGGACCATGCAGAACATCTTCAGCTTCATGGCCCGGCTCTACGTGGCGTTCGGCTTGTCCTTCCAGCTCCCGGTGGCGATGTTCTTCCTGTCGGCTGCCGGAATCGTCACGCCGCAGGTGCTGGCGCGCGGGCGCCGCTACGCCTTCGTGGCCATGTTCGTGGCGGCCGCGATCCTGACGCCTCCCGACGTGGTCTCGCAGGTACTCCTGGCCCTGCCGCTCGTGGCCCTGTACGAGAGCGGGATCTGGGTGTCGCGGCTCGCGGCGCGGCGCCGCGGCAACGCCGCGGCCGGGGCGCCGACGGACTAGCCGGCGCCGACTCGCGGCACGCGCAGCTCCGCTGCGGGCGGGTCGTCGTTCACCACCAGCAGCGAGCAGCGCGCGTGCGGCCGGCATTCCGCCAGATAGATGCGCTGCCCCGGGACGTAGCGCTCTCGGTAGCGCCGCCGGGTCTCAGCCGGATCGCCCGGGTCGCGGCGCAGCGCCCGCGGCACCGTCACCTCGAAGTCCGCGTGGACGAAGATCGAAACGTCCCAGTGACTGAAGAGCTCCGGGCGCAGCAGGAAGATGCCGTCGAGGAGCAGTACCGCGTCGCCAGGCGCGCGTTCGAGGGGTGCGTCGAGCGGCCGGTCGGCGGCCCGGTCGAAGCTCGCGGTCCGGTACTCGAGGCTGCCACCCGGCCCGAGCGGCTCGAGCAGCGAGCCGAGCAGGGCGGCGTAGTCGAACGTGTCGCGGTAATAGCCCTCGGGCGAAAGCCGGCCACGCTGGTGACGCAGCTTCGCCGGACGGTGGAACGCGTCGACCGACGCTCGAATCACGGGGCGGCCCAGGCTCCCGACCGCGCCGGCCAGCTCGTCGGCGAGCGTCGTCTTGCCGGCCGCATCGACCCCGTCGATCGCGACGCGAAGCGGGTGCGGCGGCCGCAGCGCACAGATCCGCCCGGCCAGCTCCGCGAGCAGCGCCGTCCGCTTCATCGCGGGGTGGGCGCTCGTGGTAGGCCCGCTGGCTTCGGGCTACCGTCGCGGACCTGGTGCGCGCGCTGCTGGTGGACTTCGACGGGCTGGTGATCGACAGCGAAACGCCCGACTTCGAGGCGTGGCGCGGCGTCTACCTGCAGCACGGCCTCACGCTGCCGCGCGCGGAGTGGGTGGCGCGGATCGGCTCGGACGGCAGCGGCTTCGATCCGCTCGCGCACCTGCTGGGGCAGCTGTCCGACGCGATCGACGTCGAGGCGCTCCAAGCTGCGCGCCGCCAGAAGCGCGACGAGCTGCTCTTCGCGATGCGCCCACTGCCGGGTGTAATCGACTGGCTGGAGAGCGCACGCGCAACCGGGCTCAAGCTCGCGATCGTGTCGAGCTCTCCTCACCAGTGGGTAGACGATCTGCTGCGCCACGTCGGCTTGCAGAGTCACTTCGACGAGTTCGTCACTCGCGACCATGTCGAACGAACCAAGCCGCACCCCGAGCTGTACCAGACTGCGCTGCGCCGCCTGTCGCTGGGACCCGACGAGGCACTGGCGCTCGAGGACTCACCAAACGGAGTCACCGCGGCCGCGCGCGCGCGCGTGCGCTGTGTGGCCGTCCCCGGGCCCATGACCCGCGACTTGCCATTCGAACACGCAAACCTGCGGCTCGGGTCGCTCGCCGAGCAGACCCTCGCCCAGGTGCTCGCTCGGCTGGCGCAGGAATCGTAGGAGAAGTCTGCTCGCGGCAGCGCGCCGGCCGGATCCCCGGTCGCCCCGTTGCCGCGAGCGCTCCTTCGCCTACCAGCGGCCTCCGCCGCCTCCGCCGCCGCGGCCACCGCCGCCGCCGCCGCCGCCGCCGCGCTGACGCTCCTGCGCTTCGTTCACGCGAAGCGCGCGGCCACCGAAGTCCCGCCCGTTCAGCTCGGAGATCGCGCGGTCCGCGTCTCCGTCATCCAGCTCAACGAACCCAAACCCCCGTGAGCGGCCCGTCTCGCGGTCGGTAATGATCGCGACCGAGTGCACCGCGCCGTAGGACCCGAACAGATCCTGCAACTCGGTCTCAGTGGCGCTCCAGGAGAGATTCCCAACGTATATCTTCTTCACTTGACCTTGACCCTCACGCCCGAAAGCAAGCTCGGGCAACAGAGTGGACCACGGAACCAGGTCCACCATTCGCTCCACCGCACGCACCGCGCGCGCGAGGAGTGCTCCTTGAAACCAGAAGAGACGGGCTACGGCCCCAGCGCCGCCGATCGTGGATCGGCGCCTGGGGGGACGGCGGATTCGCGGCGGCTGTGTTGCCGCATGCCGTGGCCTGCGCGGGCCGCCCTGCGCCCGCCCGAACGAAACTCATCGGCGCAGAGGCTACCACAGGGATTCCGGCTGGGTACAGCGGAAGATGCGTGGGCGATCGGCATCAGGGGCGTCCGGCCCGTCTCCCGGGCAGCCCAGCGCCCGGGTCGGCCCCGGGCACCATGCTACGATCGGCGCGCATGGCCGGGCGCTTTCCTTTCGAGCTGCTCGACGACCCCATCGAGCTCTCGAGCTTCCAGGGCTGGAGCGAGCAGGTGTACCACGACCTGCTGGCGCTGAAGCGCGGCGAGCTCTCGCCGGACGAGTTCGACGCGAAATACCTGCGCCGCCGGGCGATCCTGGTGCTGGACCTTACGGGCTTCACCGAGAGCACCATCCGCGAGGGGGCGCTGCGGAGCTTTCTGCGCATCCTGGACGCACAGAGGTTGTGCCTGCCGGTGCTGCGCGAGCGGGGCGCCGAGCTGATCCGCACCTTCGCGGACGACATCGTCGCGCTCTTCCTGGACGCGAACGGGGCGCTCGACGCGGCGCTCGACATGCACGAGCGCACCGATCACTTCCGCCGCGACAGTGAAGGGGCCGCCCAGTGCTGCGTCGGCATCGGCTACGGAGACGTCTACTCGATCGGGCCGAACCTGGCGATGGGCGACGAGATGAACCGCGCCAGCAAGCTCGGGGAGGACACGGCGCGCGGCGGGGAGACGCTGCTGACCGAGGGCGCCTACCAGGCGCTGCGCGCCCGCGGGGGTCTGGTCGTCGAAGCGCAGACCAGCGACGACCTGCTCTTCCCCTACTTCCGGCTGGAGCGAGCCCGCTGATTCGATCTCACGCGGAGAGGGAGAGGACGCGTTCCGCGAAGTGCTCGCGGAACTTGCCCGCGTCGACCGAGACCGCGCAGCGCATCGGGAAGCTCGCGTCGCACGCCTCGGCCCGCTCGATGGTGTGCAAGACGCGCCCGTCGATCCGCGTCTCGATCTCGATCGACTCGAAGCGGCAGAACGACTCGTCGTACATGCAAGCGAGGGCCAGCGGGTCGTGCAGGAAGGCCACGTTGTCGTCGTCGGTGTCGCAGCCGATGCCGGCGAAGATGCGCTTCTGCACCGGCGTCCAGGCGCGCACTTCCTCGGCCAGCACGCGGTGGAAACGTGAGCCGACCGCCTCGATGCGCGCCAGCTCCGCGTCCGTGATCCAGGTCTGGAGCGTCACGTCGGCCGTCACCAGCCGGGTCGGAATGCCCGAGCGCAGCACGACCTGCGCAGCGTGGGGATCGGAGCACAGGTTGTAGTCCAACCCGGGCTGGAAGGTGTGGCCGCCGTAGGCCGCGCAGCGCACGTGGCCCCCCATGATCGAGAGACCGGCGATCCGTCCAGCCAGGTCTGGCTCCTTGGCGAGGGCCAGCGCCAGGTTGGTCAGCGGGCCGATCAGCAGGAGCTCCAGGCCATCGTGCTCGTGGGCCAGCCGGATCAGCGCGTCGACGCCGTGCTCGGGACTGATCTCGGGCTCCTCGCCGGCCGCCAGGGTTGCCCCGGCTTCGTGGCCGAACCAGTTGAAGCCGGCTCCGGCCAGCACCGGAACCCGGCAGCCGGCGTGGACCGGGATGTCATCGCGTCCGGCCAACTGGAGCAG
The DNA here is from genome assembly GCA_964194645.1 of uncultured Gammaproteobacteria bacterium. Taxonomy (GTDB): domain Bacteria; phylum Myxococcota_A; class UBA9160; order SZUA-336; family SZUA-336; genus CAXMNF01. Next base: position 3,269 of record CAXMNF010000136.1, on the reverse strand, counting down.
CTTGCGCGCGATCTGCGCGCGGCGCCGCGACTCGTTCCCAACGGACGTGACCGCGACGATCTCGATCTCCTGCGACGCCAGCGCCAGGGCCAGGCAGAGTGCGTCGTCGACATCCGAGCCGATGTCGGTGTCGAAGACGATCTTCCGAGTCACCCCTCGTCCTCGCGCGGCTCGACCACCAGCATCTGCGCGTTGGTCTCGACGGCGTCGCCCGCGACGACGGAGACCTCGGCGACGACGCCGTCGATCGGGCTCTTGATCTCGTTCTCCATCTTCATCGCCTCGATGATCAGCAGGCCCTGGTCGACCACTACCCGGTCTCCTGAACGCACCAGGACCCTGACGATCTTGCCGGGCATCTGAGCCCGGATCGTCTGCACGCCGGTGGGGACTCCGGAACCCGAGCCGGTCAGCAGCTTGCGGCGCTCGTCCACGGCCGTGAAGTCGAAGGCGCTCGTGCCCACGTGCACGTCGAGTGTCCCGTCCTCGCGTTCGTCGACGCTGCCCTCGTACTGCCGGTGACCCAGCAGGATCGAGTAGACCGTGCGCGGGTTCTTGACCGCATCGATGCGCACGGTCTCGCCGTCGTCGACGGTCACGTCGTAGGTATTGGGCCCGATCTCCTGAAGATCGACGTGATAGGTCTGTCGGCCGAGCCCGATCTCGTAGCGCATCTAGCCGGCCCCGCGGAGCTGGCTTCGGCGCCCCGCGAGCTTCCAGTTGGAGACCGTGCCGCTGCCGGACTGCTGCGTCTGGGCGGCCCGCTGGGCACGCTCCCGATCGCGCCGGTAGCCGGCAATCGCGGCCAGCATCACCGCCACCTGCTTCTCTTCCTCGTCTGGCGGGAGCGCGGTCTGTTGCGAGGGCAGGATCTCGCGCTCGATGAAGCTGGTGTCGTACTCGCCCGCGATGAACTTCGGATGGTCCATCACCACCCGGTGGAACGGGATCGAGGTCTTGATGCCCTTCACCACGAACTCGCGCAGCGCGCGCTTCATGCGGCTGATCGCCTCGGGCCGGTCGCGACCCCAGGTGATCAGCTTCGAGATCATCGGATCGTAGTGGACGGGCACGGTCGCCCCTGGGTAGACGCCCGAGTCATTGCGCACGCCCGGACCGCCCGGAGGGCGATACACCAGGATGTCACCCGGAGAGGGGCGGAAGTTCTGCTCGGGATCCTCGGCATAGATACGCGCCTCGATCGCCCAGCCCGACAGGGTGATGTCCTCCTGGGCGATGCCGATCGGTTCACCGGCCGCGATGCGGATGCCGGTCTTCACGATGTCGAGGTTCGTGACCATCTCGGTCACGGGGTGCTCGACCTGCACGCGCGTGTTCATCTCGAGGAAGTAGAAATTCAAATCGGCGTCGACCAGGAACTCGCAGGTGCCCGCGCCTTCGTAGGCCACCGCCTTGGCGGCGGCAACCGCGGCCTGGCCCATGGCCTGGCGCAGCTTCTCGGGCATGCGGTTCGCGGGCGCCTCCTCGATCACCTTCTGGTGACGCCGCTGGATCGAGCACTCGCGCTCGAACACGTGCACCGCGTTGCCGTGCTGGTCGCCGAGGATCTGGATCTCGATGTGGCGCGGGCCAAGGACGAACTTCTCCACGTAGATCGCGTCGTCGCCAAACGAAGCGCGCGCCTCCGAGCGGGCCCTCTGGATCGCCTGGGCGAGCTTCTCGGGATCCTCGACCATGCGCAGGCCCTTGCCACCGCCGCCCGCGGTGGCCTTCACCATGACGGGCATGCCGATCTTCGTGGCGAAGGCGATCGCCTCGTCGTCGGTCAGCTTCTCGGTGCTGCCTGGCACGAGCGGCACACCGGCGGCCTGCATCTTCTGGCGCGCGACGATCTTGTCGCCCATCGATTCGATGGTCTCGGGCCGCGGCCCGACGAACACCACCCCGGCCGCCGCGCAGCGCCGCGCAAACTCGGCGTTCTCGGACATGAAGCCGTAGCCCGGGTGGATCGCCTGTGCGCCGGACGCCCGGGCGATCTCGAGCAGACGGTCCATGTCGAGATAGCTCTCGCGCGCTGGCGCCGGCCCGCACAGGTAGGCCTCGTCCGCGTAGCGCACGTGCAGCGCGTTCCGGTCCACGTCGGAGTAGACCGCGACCGAGCGGATGCCGAGCTCGCGGCAGGCGCGGATCACGCGCACCGCGATCTCGCCCCGGTTCGCGACCAGGAGCTTCTCGAAGGGGGGCTTCGGGCTCACAGCGGAATGTTCCCGTGCTTCTTCTGGGGCCTCTGCTCGCGCTTGTTCTCCAGCGTCGAGAGCGCCTCGATGATGCGCGGGCGGGTCTCCTCGGGCTTGATCACGGCGTCGATATAGCCCAGCGCCGCCGCCCGGTAGGGATTCGAGAACTTGTCGATGTACTCGGCCTCGAGCTGTTTGCGCAGCTCGTCGGGGTCGTCGGCTTGGGCGATCTCCTTGCGGTGGACCACGGAAACCGCGCCGTCCGCGCCCATCACCGCGAACTCGGACTGCGGGTAGGCGTAGTTGATGTCGGCGCCGAGGTGCTTCGAGCTCATCACGTCGTAGGCGCCGCCGATCGCCTTGCGCGTCACGAGCGTGACCTTGGGTACCGTCGCCTCGGCGAACGCGTAGAGCAGCTTGGCCCCGTGGCGAATGATGCCGCCCCATTCCTGGTTCGTGCCCGGCAGGAAGCCGGTCACGTCCACGAAGGTCACCAGGGGGATATTGAACGAGTCGCAGAAACGCACGAAACGGGCCGCCTTCACCGACGCGTCGATGTCGAGCGAGCCCGCCATGAAGGCCGGGTTGTTGGCCACCACCCCGACGCTACGCCCGCCGAAGCGCGCGAAGCCGATCAGCATGTTGCGCGCGCAGTGCGGCATGATCTCGAGGAAGATGCCGTCGTCGACCACCATCTCGACCAGGCCCTTCATGTCGTAGGGCTGGTTGCCGATCACCGGCACGTAGGCGTTCAGGCGCGGGTCCGCGCGGTTCGGGTCGTCGTCAGTCTCGACGAAGGGAGGGTCCTCCAGGTTGTTCTGGGGGATGAACGACAGCAGGGCCCGGAGCAGCCCGATGCACTGCTCCTCGCTGTCGGCCGCCAGGTGCGCCACGCCGCTCTTCGTGTTGTGCGTCATGGCGCCACCCAGCTCCTCGAGCGTCACCTCCTCGTTCGTGACCTGCTTGATCACGTCGGGCCCGGTGATGCCCATGGTGCTGCTGCCCTTCACCATCAGGATGAAGTCGGTGATCGCGGGCGAGTAGACCGCGCCGCCGGCGCAGGGCCCCATG
>CAXMNF010000135.1:0-1794 GCA_964194645.1 uncultured Gammaproteobacteria bacterium | reverse complement strand
GCACACAGGCTATCTGGAAATCCCAGCTCAAGTTGGCTCGGATCCGATTCGAGGAGACGCATGAACACACCGACGAGGCCTGACGATCGACGGCCGAATCACCTGGCCGGTCAGACCAGTCCCTACTTGTTGCAGCATCTCTACAATCCGGTGGATTGGTACGCCTGGGGACCCGAGGCGCTGGAGCGAGCACGTCGCGAGGACAAGCCGATCTTCCTTTCCATCGGCTACGCCGCCTGCCACTGGTGCCACGTCATGGAACGGGAGTCCTTCGAGGATCCCGAGGTCGCCGAGTTGCTCAACCGTCATTTCGTGCCGATCAAGGTCGACCGCGAGGAGCGGCCCGACCTGGATGACATCTATATGAACGCGGTCCAGCTGATGACCGGTCAGGGCGGCTGGCCGTTGAACGTTTTCCTCACGCCCGGGTTACGGCCTTTCTTGGGAGGTACCTATTTTGCGCCGGACGACCGCTATGGGCGGCCCGGGTTCGGCAGTGTGCTCCGTGGGATCCACGAGGAGTGGACCGGCCGCAGAGCCGAGATCGACCGAGCGGCCGCGGAGACGACCGAGCGGCTGCGGAGCATCGCCCAGGGCAGGGTCACAGACTCCGGCGAGCAGCGGATCGATTCGGCCGAGATCGCCCGGGCCGTCGCCGAGCTCGCGGGTCGCTTCGAGCCGCGCTGGGGCGGGTTCAGTCCGGCGCCTAAGTTCCCCTCCGATGGCCCCCTGACCCTGCTGCTCCAGGAGCACGTACGCAGCGGCGAGACCGTGCCGCTGCAGCTGGCGGAGACCACGCTGGACCAGATGGCTCTCGGCGGCATGTACGACCACGTCGGCGGGGGATTCGCCCGCTACAGCGTCGACGAGCGATGGCTAGTCCCGCACTTCGAGAAGATGCTCTACAACCAGGCCCTGCTGGTACCGGTCTACCTCGACGCCTGGCTGATCACCGCCAAGCCGCTTTATCGCCGTGTCGTCGAGCAGACGCTCGACTTCGTCCGGCGTGAGATGACCGATGCCGCAGGCGGCTTCTATTCCTCGCTGGACGCAGACAGCGAAGGAGAGGAGGGCAAGTTCTACGTCTGGACTCCGCAGGAGGTCACCGAGGTTCTGGGCTCCGCGGACGGCGAGCTCTTTTGCAAGATCTATGGCGTGACGGCGGAAGGCAACTTCGAGGGCCGCAGCATCCCCAACCTGCTCGGGGGCACTCTCGCCGACCGGGCCGAAGCGATGGGGCTGAGCGAGGAGCAGCTGGTCACCCGACTCGAGCCGCTGCGTCGGAAGCTGCTGGCTGCTCGGCAACGGCGGTTGCGGCCGAGGACCGACGACAAGGTCCTCACGGCATGGAACGGCCTGATGATCACGGCGTACGCGCGTGCCCATCAGCTGCTGGGCCGCGAGGACGACCTGCGCTCGGCCCGGCACGCCGCGGACTTCGTGCTGTCCCACCTGCTGCGGGAGGACCGCTTGCTCGTCTCGTATCGCGAAGGGCAGGCCAAACTCAACGGCTATCTCGACGACTTCGCCTTCCTGGTTCGGGGCTTGCTCGATCTCTACGAAACATGCTTCGATCCGCGCTACCTGGAACGGGGTCGAACCCTCGCGCGCACCATGGTGGATCGCTTCGAGGACTCCGAGCACGGTGGCTTCTACTTCACCTCGGACGATCACGAGTCGTTGTTGACGCGCAACCGCAGCCTCCACGACGGCGCTCTGCCCTCCGGCGCGGGAGTGGCCACGGAGCTCCTGCTCCGGCTGGCGGTCCACTGCGACGAAGAGAGGTTTCGCCTG
>CAXMNF010000134.1:0-18637 GCA_964194645.1 uncultured Gammaproteobacteria bacterium | reverse complement strand
CCGCCGTGGTCATGGGCTGTGGTCGCTGTCTCGACGACATCGACCTGCTCAAGGAAATCACTCAGAAGGCCTAGGGAGGTCCGGGGAAGCGGAGCCTTTGAACGAGCTAGTTGCCCGCTTTCACTACCCCCTGACGTACCTCGCCATCGTACTGGTGTGCGTGGTCAACCTCGTCTCGCCGGGCCGCTCCGGCGGGCTGGCGCTCGGCTCGCAGGCGCTGATCGAGGTCACGCTGCCGCTTCAGCGGATGGTGGCCTTGCCCTTCCGGGAGGTCTCGCGCTTCTACCAGGACTACAAGTCCCTGGTGTTCGTGCGCGAGGAGAACCAGCGGCTGCGCGCCCAGCTCGCCCGCGTGAAGGACGAGAACCTGCAGTACCGCGAGGCGATCGTGGCCAGTGAGCGTTTCCAGCGCCTCTCCGGGTTCCGGGCCGGGGGCGAGGTGCCGATGGTGCCGGCCAACGTGGTGGCCCAGGATCTGTCGTCCTGGTTCCGCTCCGTGCTGATCGACCAGGGCTCGACCACCGGTATTCGCCCGGGCATGCCGGTGATCACGGACTCCGGCGTCGTGGGGCTGGTGGTCGGAACCACTCCGCGCGCGGCCAAGATCCTGCTGGTCACGGATCCGCAGAGCCGCATCGACGCCTTCGTGCAACGCACGCGCGCGCAGGGCACCCTGCACGGCAGCGCGGCCGACCTGTGCGACTTCGAGTACGTGCTGCGCGACCAGGAGGTCGAGGCGGGCGACCTGCTGCTCACCTCGGGTCTGGGCGCCGTCTACCCCAAGGGGCTCGTGGTCGGGCGGGTCGTATCGGTGGTACGCCGTCCCCACGGCCTGTTCCAGGTCGCGCAGGTGGAGCCCGCCGTCGACTTCCGCCAGCTGGAGGAGGTGTTCGTGCTCCTCGAGCAGCGCGAGCTTCCCGCCGACGAGGAGTTCTCGAACGTCGAGCAGAGCCTGTGGCTCGGCCTCGAAGCGGGCGAGTGAAGACGGTCGTCTGGTTCGCGGTGCTCGGGCTGGTTCTGCTGCTCGCACAGGGAGCCGCGAGCTGGCTTCCCGAAGCGTTGCGTCCGGACCCGCTCCTGGTGTTCGCGCTCGCCATGGGGTTGCGCGGCAGCTCTGTGTCGTCGCTCTTGCTGGCCTGCGCCGCCGGCCTCGCGGTCGACGTGTGGTCCGGTTCGCCGGTCGGCCTGTTCGCGCTGCTGCGCACCAGTGCCTGCGTGGCGACCCGCGCCTTCGACGGAGCGCTCTACCTGCGCGCAGGCCTGCCTTGGACGTTCTTCGTGGCGGTCTACAGCGTCTTCGACGCGCTGCTGATGGTGTTGTGTCTGCACTGGTTCGTGGGGGACGCGAGCCTGGCTTGGGGCCCGTTCCTGCTGCGCCTGCCCGGCGCGGCGCTGACGACCGGGCTGATCGCCGCCCCGGTGCTCTGGGTGTACCGCCGCATCGACGCGGATGCGGCGCGAGAGACCGGCTGGGGCTTCATCGCGTCCGGCACACGCGCCCGGCCATGAACCAGCTCTCGGGCTCCCGAGTCGTCGAGCCGTACCTGGAGCGGCGCATCGTCCTGGCCGTGCTGGTAGTGATCGCAGTCTGGTTGCTGCTGATCGCGCGCCTGTTCTACCTGCAGGTTGTCGAGGGGGATCGCTACCGCGTCTCGTCCGAGCGCAACAGCGTGCGCACGCACCGTGTGATCGCGTCGCGCGGCATCATCCTGGATCGGACCGGGAAGATCCTGACCGACTCGCGCCCCTCCTTCGAGGTGCTGCTCGTGCCCAGCGACAGCGGCAACCTCGATCGCACGCTCGAGCGGGTCGCGGCGCTTGTCGAACTCGACGCTGAGCAGGTCCGCGAGCGGGTCGGCGTGCCGTCGGGTCGCGCGCGCTTCCAGCCGCTGCGGGTGGCGCGCGAGCTGGATCGCCGGCAGTTGGCGCGCGTCGAGACGCGCCTCTGGGCGCTTCCCGGGGTGCTCACCCAGGTTTCGCCGGTGCGCGAGTACCCCTTCGCCGAAAGCGCAGCCCACGTGCTCGGCTGGCTCGGCGAGATCAGCCCGCGAGAACTCGAGAGCGGCGACTACCAGGGCTACCGGCGCGGCGACAGCGTCGGCAAGGGCGGCGTGGAGCGGCTGCTCGACCGCGAGCTGCGCGGGCGCGACGGCGGGAAGAACGTGCTGGTGGATGCGCACGGCCGGGAACTCGAGCGGCTCGACGCGGTCGAATCCCAGCCCGGAAAGAACGTGGTGCTGACGCTCGATCACCGGCTGCAAGCCGTGGCCCTCGACGGGTTCGCAGCGACGGGTCGAAACGGAGCGCTGGTCGCGCTGGACCCGCGCAACGGCGAAGTGCTGGCGCTGCTCTCGCGTCCGTCGTTCGATCCGAACAGCTTCGCGGCGGGGCTCGACCAGGAGGCGTGGGCCAGGCTGCTGGCGGACCCGGACAAGCCCCTGCACGATCGCGCGCTGCAGGGCCAGTACCCGCCCGGCTCGACCTACAAGGTGGTCACGGCGCTGGCAGGGCTGGAGAAGCAGGTGATCCGTCCGGGCTTCGAGGTGGACTGCGGCGGCTCCTACCGGCTCGGCCGGCGGCGCTACCGTTGCTGGAAGCGGCACGGCCACGGCCGCGTCGACCTGCACCGCGCCCTGGTCGAATCGTGCGACGTGTTCTTCTACCAGGTGGGTCAGGCCGTGGGCGTGGACGTGCTCGCCTACTACGCGCGCGCACTCGGTTTCGGCAGCCCGACGGGGATCGATGTCGGGCGCGAAGCCGCCGGCCTGGTGCCCACGCGTGCCTGGAAGCAGCGGCGCTTCGGCGAGAAGTGGATCGAGGGCGAGACGCTCTCGGTCGCGATCGGGCAGGGCTTCAATCTGTGGACGCCCTTGCAGCTCGCCAGCGCCTACGGAGCGATCGGGAACGGCGGCACGCGCTACCGCCCCTATGTGGTGAAGAAGCTCACCGACGCGAACGGCGTCCAGTTGCAGCAGAACGAGCCGGAGGTTTTGGCCGAGGTGGCGATCTCCGCCAAGTCCCTGGCCGAGGTGCGCAGTGGCCTGCGCGGAGTCGTGCACGAGCCACACGGCACCGGCTGGGTGATGCGCGGCTTGCCCGGCGGGGTCGAGGCCGCCGGAAAGACTGGCACGGCGCAGGTGGTCTCGCTCGCCAAGCATCCGGAGCGCGACGAGGAGAAGATCCCGGTCGCGCTGCGCGACCACGCCTGGTTCGTGACCTACGCTCCCGCCGACGCGCCGCGCATCGTCGTGGCGGTGCTGCTCGAGCACGGCGGACACGGCGGCTCCGCCGCCGCACCGATCGCGCGGCGTGTGGTCCAGACCTTCCTCGAGAACGAGGCCAGTGACCTGGGGTCCGTCGTTGCAGGGAATTGACCGCCGGCTGGTCCAGAACTTCGAGTGGCCCTTGCTCGGCCTGGTGCTGGGCGTGTCGCTGGTGGGCGTGGTGAACCTGATCTCGGCTTCGCCCGAAGCGGCCGACGGGGGCATTCCGGCCACGGCCTGGCGCCAGCTCACGTGGCTCGGCATCGGCGGCGTCGCGATGCTGGCGGTGGTGATCCCGGACTACCGCACCCTCGAGCGCTTCGCGCTGCCGTTCTACGGGCTGTGCGTGGCGCTGCTGGCCCTGGCGCTGATCGCGGGGCCGGTGATCAACGGCTCGCAGCGCTGGCTGATCCTGGGACCGGTGCGCATCCAGCCTTCGGAGCTGTGCAAGCTGGCGTTGATCCTGCTGCTGGCGCGCGCCCTGCAGCGGCGTGCCGGCAGTCCGGCGCTCGATCTGCGGGAGCTGGCGCTGCCCGGCCTGCTGGTCGCGATCCCTTGTGTGCTGGTGCTGCGCCAGCCCGATCTGGGGACCACCTTGCTGCTGGCGCTGGTTGCCGGCACCTTCGTATTGTTCTCGCGCGTGAAGGTCCGGCTGCTCGCGGGCCTCGCCGCCGCGGGCATCGGTTCGGTGGGACTCGCTTGGTTCTACTACCTGCACGACTACCAGAAAGAGCGCCTGCTCACCTTCCTCGAGCCCGAACGAGATCCACTCGGTTCCGCCTACCACGCCATCCAGAGCCAGATCGCGGTCGGCTCGGGCGGCATGTTCGGCCGCGGGTTCCTGCGCGGACCGCAGTCCCAGCTCGACTTCCTGCCCGAGCAGCAGACCGACTTCGTGTTCTCCGTGCTGGGTGAGGAGTGGGGCTTCTTCGGTGCGGCCCTGGTACTGCTGCTCTACCTGGCCATCCTGGTGCGCGGCCTGATGATCGCGCGCGCGTCCAAGGACGCGTTCGGCGCCTACGTGGCGCTGGGCGTGGTCTCGCTGTTCTTCTGGGGCGGCGCGATCAACGTGGGCATGGTGCTGGGCTCCCTGCCCGTGGTCGGGGTGCCGCTGCCCTTCCTGTCGTACGGGGGCTCGTCGCTGCTCACCTGCCTGCTCGGCGCGGGCCTGCTCATGAACATCTCGATGCGGCGCTACGTGTTCTGACGGGCCGGGGTTAGAATGCGGCCATGGGCCGAGTCGCAGCGTTCTTCGACGTCGACAAAACCATCCTGGCCGAGAACTCCGCAGCCCTGTACCTGCGCGCACTCTACGAGCGCGGCGAGGTGGATCTGCGCACCGTCCTCTCGAGCCTGGGCTCCTACGTCCAGTACAAGGTGAATCTGCTCAACATCGACCGCTTCACCGAGCGCACCGTGCAGCGCTTCTCCGGGCAGAGCGAGGAGATGCTGCGCAAGGAAGCTGAGGCCTGGTTCGGCGAGTTCGTGCTGCCCATGGTCTACCCCGAGGCGCGCCGGCTGGTCGAGCGGCACCTGGAGCGCGGTGACGTGGTCGCCCTGGTCTCCGGCGCGACCAAGTACGTGGTGGATCCGCTGGCCGAGCACCTCGGCGTGCGGCACTCGCTGCACACACAGATGGAGGTGCGCGACGGCTGCTTCACCGGGCGCGTGCTACAGCCGGTCTGCGTCGGCGAGGGCAAGATCTACTGGCTCCAGCAGCTGATCGAGCGCGAGGCGATCGACCTGGCCCGGAGCTGGTTCTACACCGACTCGATGAGCGACCTGCCGCTGCTCGAACTGGTCGGCCACCCGGTGGCCGTGAACCCCGACCCGCTGCTGTACCGCACCGCCCGCCGCCGCCGCTGGCCGGTGCGTCTCTTCGAGACGCCGGACACTCCTTAGCGCGTTATCGGCGGGCAAAGCCCGCCTGCGCGCACGCCGCGCGTTGCGCGGCTTGGTTAGCGCGTTACCGGCGGGCGAAGCCCGCTTGCGCGCGGCGCCGCGCGTTGCGCGGCTTGGGCCGAGGGGGGCGGGCGGGACCGTCCCCCGTCGGCCGAGGTGGGGGTCCGTCGGCGCGCTGCGCGCGCCTCCCCCAATCGTCTGCCGGGGGACGGTCCCGCCCGCCGCCACCGGCTGTGCGGACGCGTTGACTCACCTCGTAGCCCGCGTGACGCGTGGTCCGTCCGTCGATCGCGCTGCTTCGATTCGTCGTGTTGCGTGCCAGGTGAGGGGTCACCTCCCGGTCGCGCAGCGCCTTCACGGTTTTTCAGCAGCCTGCTAGGTCGCGAGAAGCTCGTCTAGCTGCTTGGCGATGTTGGCCTTGGGTTGGTTGCCGACCAGGGAGCCGGCGACCTCGCCGTCCTTGATGAACAGCACGGTGGGCAGCGCGCGCACGTTATAGCGCGCGGCCAGGGTCGGGCTTGCGTCCGCGTCGACCTTCGCGACCCGGATCCGGTCGCCGTATTCGGCGGCCAGAGCCTTGATCGTGGGTGAGAGCTGGCGGCAGGGAGCGCACCACTCGGCCCAGAAATCCACTACCACGGGCTGCTTGGCGGACAGCACCTGCTCGTCAAAGGTCGCCTCGGTCACGTCAAGAATCTCGGCCACGCGGGATCTCCTCTGCTTGCGGATCGAGAGCGTAGAGCGTTCCCCGGTCTTCCGCACTGCGTGTGATGAGCACGCGCACCGGCTGGTTACCGTGCTCGGCCAGACGAGCCGCAGCGCGGAAGCCGAGTGCCTCACTCGACGCCACGACCAGCACGGGGCGCTGGGCCGGCAGGTTCGGAAGCTCCGCCGGACGCTCCGCCGGGATCTGCCAGAGGACGCCGTCCCTCGGCCGTGGCCCCGCCGCCTCTCCCGGGGCGAGCGCCTCGACCAGGATCACCTCTCCAGAGGCGAGCAGGGCGCGCGCATCCTCGAGGTTCACCAGGCGAAACGAGGGCGGCGGTGCGAGGCAAGCACCAGCAAGAAAAGTGCAACAGACCAGGAGGGTTAGGAGACGAGCGCCGGACATCTCCGCCATCATACCCGAGCGCTTGCTGGCAGTCCCGGCGGCCGCGACCATAGGGGCATGGCCACGATCCGCATCCTGGAGGGAGACCTGACCGAGCAGCAGGTGGATGCGATCGTGAATGCCGCGAACACGCAGCTGCTGCTCGGGGCAGGGGTCGCGGGCGCGATAGCTGAGCGCGGCGGCCCGGCCATCCAGGCCGAATGCGACGAGCACGGCCCGGTCGCCCTCGGCGGGGCAGCGCTCACTTCTGCCGGTGAGTTGCCGGCGCGCTACGTGATTCATGCGGCGGGCATGGAGCCGGGTGCCAAAGCCACGGAGCAGAGCCTGCGCGACAGCACGAGTCACGCGCTCGCGCTGGCTGCCCAGCACGGCTGCCGGAGCCTGGCGTTTCCCGCGATCGGCAGCGGCGTGGGGGGCTTTCCTATGCAGCGCTGTGCTGAGATCATGCTAGAGGCGGTCCACGAACACCTTGCGGGCGAGACAAGCCTGGAGGAGGTCCGCTTCGTGCTCTTCGGTGAACCGGCCTACCGGATCTTCGAGCAGGTGCACGACGCCGAGAAGATCCGCAAGCAGATGGAGAAGCTGCGCCCATGACCCAGTCCTGGCACGAGTTGGCGGCGCTCTGCTACGCGGCGGGCGCTCTCGTCGGCTGGCGCTCCACGCGCGTGGCCGGACGTGCGCGTGCCGTCCCCTGGTTGCTCGGCGTGGGCGCGGCGCTCCACGCCGTGGCTTTCGTGTCGCTGCACGCGCAGGAGCCGCCGACTCCCCTGGAGAGCTTTCCCGCGGCGCTCTCGCTGATCGGCTGGCTGGTCGCGATCTCCTTCCTGCTCTCGCTGCGCTTCGCCGACGTGCGCGGTGTGGCGACCTGGGTGGCGGCGGCGGCCGCCGGCTTCACGGCGCTTGCCAGCCTGGAGCTCGTGGTCGGGCCGGCTCGCGGCGCGGCGACTGGCTCCGTCGGTCCCTGGAGCCACGCGCACGTGCTGCTCTCGGCCTTCGGCTTCAGCTTCCTTGCGCTCGCCAGCCTGGCCGGGCTCGGCTACCTGGCCAAGGAGCGGGCGCTCAAACACAAGAACGCGTCGGCGCGCGCGCTGCCGGCACTGGAGAGCCTGGACCGCCTGGAACACTTCGCGCTCAGCCTCGGCTTTCCGCTGCTCACGCTCGGCGTCGTGACCGGCTTCGTGTGGGTGAACCAGCAGGGCCTCTCGCCCTGGACCGGGCATACCTACTGGCTGCTGGCGGCCTGGACGATCTATCTGCTGCCGATCGGGCTGCGCGTGCTGCGCCACGAGCACGGCGAGAAGCCGGCGCGCAGCTGCGTGCTCGGCTTCCTGGTGTTGGCGTTCTCGTACATCGGCATCCGCCTGATCGGAGCCGTGGCATGAACCTGCTGCTGGTCGGCCTTTCCCACCGCACCGCCCCGGTCGAGGTGCGCGAGCGCTACGCGGTTCCCGATGACGCCCTGCAGGCCTTCGACGAGAAGCTCGCGCGCGAGCCGTCCTGCCGGGAGGCGCTGCTGATCTCGACCTGCAACCGCACCGAGCTGCTGGTCGTCACGCACGCGCGTCCGGAGGCGCGCGAACGGGTCTACGGCATGCTCTCGGAGATCGGCGACGGCAGCGCCACGCCCGAGCACTTCTACGAGCTGTACGACGAAGAGGCGCTGCGCCACGTGTTCCGAGTGGCGTCGAGCCTCGACTCGATGGTGCTGGGCGAGGCGCAGATCCTGGGCCAGCTCAAAGCTGCCTACCGGGCCGCCGCCGCCGCGGGCTCGTGCGGACCCCTGCTCGGACGGCTGCTGCAGCGCGCATTCCGCACGGCCAAGCGGGTGCGCAGCGAGACCGGGCTCGGTGCTTCGCCGGTTTCGATCGCCCGGGTCGGCGTGCAGCTCGCGTCCGAGGTCTTCGAGTCGCTCGAGCAGAAGCGCGTGCTGCTGGTTGGTGCGGGCGAGATGGCGGAGTCCGCCCTGCAGGGTCTGGTCGATGCCGGCGCGCGCGACGTGACCGTGCTGAATCGCACGCCAGAGACGGGCCGCCGCCTGGCCGCTCGCTTCGGCGCGCGCGCCGAGCCGCTCGCAGCGCTAGAGCGCGAACTCCGCTCCGCGGATGTGGCGCTGGCCTCGGCGCAGGTGGATCGCCCGCTGCTCGGTCGTGTCGAGCTCGAGCGCTGCATGGCCGAGCGCCCTGGCGACCCCCTGCTGGTGATCGACCTGGGAGTGCCCAGGAACCTGGCGGCGGACGGGAACCTGGTGCGCGACGTCTACCTGTACGACCTGGATGACCTCGACGAGGTCGCCGAGCGCGGCCGCGCGAAGCGGCGCGACGCCATCGCCCCGGCCAACGCGATCGTGCAGCAGGAGGTGGAGCGCTTCGGCCGCTGGCTGGCCGGGTTGGACGCGGTACCGACGATTCGCCAGCTTCTCGAGCGAGCCGAGCGGCTGGCGCGCGAGGAGGCGCTGCGCGTGGCGCCGACGCTCGGCGCTGATCCCGACCGCGAGCGGGCCGCCGAGCGGATGGCCCGTGCGATCGTGGCGAAGCTGCTGCACCACACCGTCGAGCGGCTGCGCAGCGAGGCCGCGGAGGGGGGCGTGCCGTACTACGCGGCCGCCGTCCGTGAACTCTTCGGCCTGTCGGAGGAAGACGATTGAGGCCTCTCAAGCTCGGGACGCGCGGCAGCCAGCTCGCCCTCGCACAGGCTGAGCGCGTCGCCACCCTGCTTCGCGCGCGCGGCCGTGAGGTGGAGCTGGTCAAGATCCAGACGACTGGCGACCGCCTGCAGGGCGCCGCGGCCGAGCAGGGCGGCAAGTCCGCCTGGGTGCGTGAGATCGAACAGGCGCTGCTCGACTCGAGCATCGACCTGGCTGTGCACAGCGCCAAGGATCTGCCCACCGAGCTGGCCGACGGGCTCACGATCGGTGCGTTCCCCGAGCGCGAGGATCCGCGCGACGCCTTCATCGGCGCACCGGGCCGGCGCTTCGGCTCGCTGTCTCCTGGCGCGCGGGTGGGTACGGGGAGCCTGCGCCGCCTGGCGTTGCTGCGCGCGCTGCGCCCGGAGCTGGAGCTCACGCCGATCCGCGGCAATGTGCCCACCCGGCTCGAGAAGATCGAGACGATGAACCTGGACGGGGTGATCCTGGCCGCCGCCGGCTTGATCCGGCTGGGCCTGGAGGACCTCGTCCTCGATCCGCTCGACCCGGAGCGCTATGTGCCCGCGGGCGGACAGGGGGCCCTGGCCATCGAGATCCGCATCGACGACGAGGACCTGCAGCAGCTTGCGGGCGCCATCGAGGACCCCGACGTCGCGTCGCAGGTGCGGGCCGAGCGCGCCTTCCTGTCGGAGCTGGGCGGCGACTGCCACACGCCGGTGGCGGTGCACGCCACGATCCACGGCGTGCGCCTGCGGCTGCGCGCCCTGGTGCTATCGACCGACGGGCAGGAGCGTGTGGAAGGCAGCGCCGAGGGATCGCTCGAGGCGCCCGAGACGCTCGGCGTGACGCTCGGCCGCGAGCTTCTGCAGCGCGGCGCCGGACGCCTGCTCGAGGCGAGCCGGTGAGCGGCCGCGTGGTGCTGGTCGGCGCCGGTCCGGGCGACCCGGACCTGCTCACGGTGCGCGCACTGCGCGAGCTGCGTCGCGCCGAGGTGTTGCTCTACGACGCATTGATCCCCGCAGCGATCCTGGAGCTCGCGGCGCCCGGCTGCGAGCGGATCGACGTGGGCAAGCGCGGCGACGGCACGCGCGGCGTCTCGCAGGACGAGATCGCGAAGCTGCTGGTCGAAAAGGCGCGGTCCGGCCGTTATGTCGTGCGTCTCAAGGGCGGCGACCCCTTCGTGTTCGGCCGCGGCGGCGAGGAGGCGAGCGAGCTGGCCAGTGTGGGCATCCCTTTCGAGGTCGTGCCCGGGGTGACCTCGGCCTTCGCCGTGCCCGCCTACGCGGGCATTCCCGTGACCGACCGCCGCTCGGCGGGTTCGGTCGCGATCGTGACCGGGCACCGCGCCCGCGACCGCGAGGTGAACCCGGCCGACTGGGAGGGACTGGCTCGCAGCGCGGATACCCTGGTGGTGATGATGGGCACCGCCTGGCTGGAAGAGATCGTGGAGCGGGTGATCGCCGGTGGGCGCGATCCCGAAACCCCGGCCGCCGTGATCGCGAGCGGTGCCAGCGCCGCGCAACGCGTGGTGACCGCGCCGCTGCGCGAGCTCGCGGAGCGCGCCCGCGCGGCCGATCTGACGGCGCCGACCGTGATCGTGATCGGCGAGGTAGTCCGCTACCGCGAGTCGCTGGCCTGGTACGAGCGCCGGCCGCTCTTCGGCAGGCGCGTGCTCGTGCTGCGCGCGCGCGAGCAACGCGCCGAGCTGATGGAGCGCTTGACGCGTGCGGGCGCGGAGCCGGTCTCGGTCCCGCTGCTTCACTTCGAGTCCGCGGGAGACGAGCCGATCCAGCAGCCGGCCTACGACTGGCTGGTGTTCGCCTCCGCGAACGCCGTGCGCTTCGCGCTGCCGCGGCTGGTGGGCGAGTGCCGCGGAGCGGTGGCTTGCGTCGGTCTGGAGACGGCGCGCGCCGCGCGTGCCGCGGGCCTGCCCGTGCGCGTGCTGCCGGACTCCGGCGTGCCGCCGGCCGGACTCGCCGACGCGATCGACCGCTCGTCCACCCTGCGCGGCGCCCGCGTGCTGCTCCCGCGAGCGGAGCGGGGTCTCGAGGGCTTGCGCCACGAGCTGGAACGCCGCGGCGCGCTCGTCGATCCCGTCGTCGTGTACCGCAACGTGCTCCCGGCCGACGCCGGCGAGGGGCTGCGCGCGGCGCTCGAGCAGGGGATCGACGCGGCGCTGCTCACCAGTCCGTCCTGCGTCGAGCGGCTCGCCGAGCTGCTCGGCGCCGAAGGGCTGCGCGCGCTGGCGCAGCGCGCGCTGCTGGTCCCGATCGGGGCCACGACGGCCGACGCCCTGTCGCAAGCGGGCGTCGAGCCCGAGACGTGCGCAGCCGAACCCTCGGGCGAAGCGCTGGTTGCTGCGCTCGAGCGCCACTACGCGGAGGCCGGCGATGCCGTTTCCGACTGACCGGCCGCGGCGGCTGCGCGCCAGCGAGGCCCTGCGCGACCTGGTGCGCGAGACGCGCGTCTCCCCGGGAGACCTGATCTACCCGTTGTTCTGTGTGGAGGGCCGCGGCGTGCGCGAGCCGATCGCGTCGATGCCCGGGATCCACCGCTTCTCGGTCGACCAGCTCGCAGCCGAGGCCAAGGAGATCCACGACCTGGGCCTGCCCGGTGTGATCCTGTTTGGCATTCCCGCGCACAAGGACGCGCTCGGCTCCGGGGCCTGGGACCCCGACGGGATCGTGCAGCGCGCCGCCAGTGCGATCAAGGACGCCGTGCCCGAGCTGCTCGTGATCGCCGACGTTTGTCTGTGTGAGTACACCGACCACGGCCACTGCGGCGTGCTCGACGGCGAGCAGGTGCAGAACGACGCGACCCTGCCGCTGTTGGCCCGCGCGGCAGTGTCGCTGGCGCGGGCCGGGGCCGACCTGGTCGCGCCGAGCGACATGATGGACGGGCGCGTTGCCGCGATCCGCGCGGAGCTCGACCAGCAGGGCTTCTCGCACACCCCGATCCTGTCGTACGCCGCGAAATACGCCTCGGCGTTCTACGGGCCGTTCCGCGACGCGGCGGAGTCCGCACCGGCGCACGGCGACAGGCGCGGTTACCAGATGGATCCGGGCAACGCGCGCGAGGCGCTGCGCGAGCTGCGCGCGGACCTCGAGGAGGGCGCGGATCTGGTCATGGTAAAGCCGGCGCTGCCTTACCTCGATGTGCTGCGCGCCGCCCGCGAGACGCTCGACGTGCCTGTCTGGGCGTACCAGGTGTCGGGTGAGTACAGCATGCTGTGCGCGGCGATCGAGCGCGGCTGGCTCGACGGCGAGCGCGCCGTGGACGAGAGCCTGCTCTCGATCCGACGCGCCGGCGCGGAGACGATCATCAGCTACTTCGCCAAGGAGTTCGCGCGCCGCCGCCATGGCTAGCCTCGAGTTCAAGGTGGTCGAGACCTCCGACGTGACCGATCAGGAGTTGGAGCGGATCCTGAACGAGATGGAGGCGGAGGACTGGAGCCTCGATAACGTGCAGTTCGCCATGCGCGAGTCGTCGCGCCGGCCCTCGATGGCCTTCTTGATCTTCACGCGCCCGCTGGACGAGGAGTAGCGGGGCGTGGATCCGGACAAGCTCCGGGAAGACATCGTCTTCCCGGCGCGGCTCCGCGACCTGGAGCTCAGCTTCCACTCCACCTGGGGACTCTTCTCGCCGCGCGAGATCGACGAGGGCACCCGCCTGCTCGTGAAACACATCGAGCTCGCGCGGGACGCCGACTGTCTAGACCTGGGTTGCGGCTACGGGGCGCTCGGCGTCGTGCTGGCGCGGCTCGCGCCGGGCGGCCACACGACCCTGGTCGACAAGGACTTCGTGGCCGTCGAGTTCGCGCGCAAGAACGCCGCGCTGAACGGGGTGCAGAACGTCGACGTGCAGCTCTCCAACGGCTTCAGCCGCGTGGAGCGCAGCCGCTTCGACGTGATCGCCGCGAACCTGCCCGCCAAGACCGGCAAGGAGCTGCTCTACCTGCTGCTCTGCGACGCCCGTGCGCACCTGTCGCCGGGCGGACAGCTCTGGCTGGTCACGATCTCGGGGCTGCGCCGCTTCATCGAGCGCAACCTGCTCGAGGTGTTCGGCAACTACCGCAAGGTGAAGCAGGGGCGCTTACACACCGTCGCGACAGCCGAGCTCCGCGAGTAGCGCGATCGACTCGTCGATCTCGCCGGGCGCAGCACCCGGGAGCTGCGCGCGCGCGATCAGGTGGGTCAGGCCGAGCTGCTCGCGGTAGCGCGCCAGCCCATCGGCGACTGCCTCGGGCTCGCCGAGCAGCGCTACGTCGTCGACGGAGGCACTCGACGCCTCGGCCAGCCAGCGCGCGCCCCCGCCGAGCGAGCGGATCTGCCGGCCTAAGGCCTCGCGCACGCGGTCCAGCGCGGCGCCATCCCGGCTTATGAAGACCGAGCGCATCACCGGCACGGCGAGTTCGTCGTACAGGACTTTCGGGGAGCACGCCTCGCGGTGGCGCTGGTAGTTCTCGACCAGCCGCGCGAAGGGCTCCACCGGCGAGGCCAGGTAGGGCAGACCGAGCCGCCCGGCCTGGGCCAACGCCTTTGGTCCGAAGGCCGCCACCCAGATCGGGGGGTGGGGCTTCTGCACGGGACGCGGCGCCAAGGTGATCGGCGCCGCACCGCCGCTGGCGGCCACGATCGGCTCGCCGAGCCAGGCCTTCTGCATGGCGCCTACCGCGGCCTCGAAGCGGTCGCGCTTCTCCTTTCGGGGCACCGCGAAGGCGTCGAACAGGGCGGGGCGGAAGCCGCGCCCCACGCCCAGGATCACACGCCCCCCGGACAGCCGGTCCAGCACCGCGACCTCCTCCGCCACGTGCAGCGCGTGGCGGATCGGCAGCAGGTACGACGTGGTGCCGAGCCGCAGCCGGGTCGTGCGCGCCGCTACGGCGGCGAGCAACATCAAGGGCACGGGCGTTGCGCCGGTCGGTACGAAGTGGCTCTCGGGGATCCAGATCGAGTGGTAGCCGAGCTGCTCCGCCCGAGTGCACTGCGCGACCAGCGGCTCGAGTGCGGCGCTCGAGCCGCTCTCGTCCAGGGCGAACGGCGCCAGTCCCAGCTGCAGCGGCTTCACGGCGCCCGCACCAGGTAGGGAAGCAGCCCGCGCGCCAGCTCCTGCGGCTGCCCCAGGCTGGTCCAGACGCCGCGCAGCAGCCCGACCACCCGCCCGATCAGCCACAGGTGGGCCGGCATCCGCACCAGCGGGTCGGCGCGCAGCACCGCGACCAGCTCGTCGCCCAGGTCGCGGGTGGGCGCGCCGCGCCCCTCGTCGCGCCGCCGGCGCAGCAGCTCGACGAGCAGCTCCGCGGCGCGCTGCAAGGTGCCGCCCTGCTGCGCCTCGGTCTCCAGTCCCAGCCGCCCGAGCGCTGCCGCGGTGCCCGTGGCGTCGCCAGCCAGCGCACGGGCGGCCAGCTCCATGGCCTGCTCGCGGAAGCCGGCCGGCACCTCCTGCACGAGACCGAAGTCCACGAAGGCCAGCTCGAAGCTGTCGTCGCCCGGGACCACCAGCAGGTTCCCAGGGTGCGGGTCGGCGTGGAACAGGCGGTGGTGCAGGATCTGGCGCGCATACGCGTCGAGCAGCCGCTCGGCCACCGCGTCGAGCGGCACGCCGGCGCGCTTCAGGCGCCGCGTGTCCGTGATCTTGATGCCCGACACGTAGTCGGTCACGAGCACCCGCCCGCGCGTGTGCGTGTCGATCACCGCCGGAATGCGCACGCCCGCCTGCCCCGCGAAGTTGCGCGCCAGGGCTCGGGCGCTCTCGGCTTCGCGCGCGAAGTCGAGCTCGCGCGGAACCGTAACCTCCAGCTCGTCGAGCAGCGCGCGCAAGCCGAGACCGCCCTCGATGCGCTCGATCGCTTGCACGGCGACCCGGAGGTTGCGCAGGTCCGCCGCCACGGCCGCGCGGATCTCGGGCCGCTGTACCTTGACCGCGACGTGGCGACCGTCGTCGAGCACCGCGCGGTGCACCTGGGCGAGCGATGCCGAGGCGACGGGACGGCGCCAGAAGCGTGCGAAGAGCTGGTCCGGATCAGAGCCCAGCTCTTCCTCGATCACGCGGCGCACCACGCGATACGGGTGGGGGGGAACCCGGTCCTGCAGGCGCCCCAGCGCCTCGATATAGGCCGGCGGCAGCAAGTCGCTGCGGGTCGACAGGTACTGGCCGGCCTTGAGCAGCAGGCCGCCCAGGTCGAGGGCCGTGTTGCGCAGCGTACGCGCGCTGGCCAGGTGCCAGCGCCGGCGTCCGGCGCGGACGAAGCGGCGCAGCACCCCGTGGTCGATCAGCTCCAGGCCCTTGTAGCCGAGATAGATCTTCGCGACCGCGGTCCCCGTGCGCCTGGCGCGCCGGAGCTGCTGCGCGGTGGACAGCCGGCTGTCTACCAGATCTTCGGCGGCTCTTTCGGGCAGTTCCAGCTCCCCTCGAGACCGGCCTCGCGCAGACGCGCGACGGCCGCCCGCTCGTCGTCGGAGAGGGCCGGGGCCGCGACATCGACGTCCCCTTCTCCGCCGCCCGCGGCATCTGCCGCGTCCTCTTCGGCGGACGCCTCGTCCTCGGCGTACTCTTCCTCGTCGTCGTAGGCGGCGAACTCGTAGGGGGGGCTGTAGGCGCACTGCACCCACTGCACGCTCGCGAACTCCAGAGCGTAGGAGTCGCCGAAGCTGGAGTAGTCGAACTCGTCGGCCTCGTCGCGGATCAGCCCGATCTGCGGGCGCGGAAGCTCCGCGAGATACTCGGGAACCAGCTCCGTGAGGCGGTCCGGGTACTCGGCGTTCGCCTTCTTGTACTCCTCGAGGGCCAACAGCACCTGCTGGGCCGTGTCGTCGCGCGCGCGGATCTGGTTGGAGACCGCAACGCCGTTGCTGATGCCGACCATCGCAACGATCAGCAGGCCGGCCGCGATGCGCGCCGTGCCCGGCGAGAGCGGTGGTTGGGTGTCGCGCAGCAGGGCGAGGGCCAGCAGCGTGTAGCTGGCGCCGACGGCGGCGAACGTCGCGATTCTCGCGGGTGGCGCTTCGCTGAAGATCCAGGCGCAGCCCAGGCCTGCCAGCCCGGCCGCCAGCCCTGCGCCGCCGGCGGCCCCGAGCGCGCCCGGCCGGCGCGAGGCGAGCCACAGGCCGGCGCCAGCCGCGAGGTGGAAGGCCGCGATCGTATGGCCGAAGAACAACATCCCGAAGACCGTGATCACGGGCCACGGGCTGATGTTGAAGCGCATGTCGGCATCGGTACCAGTGATCTCGGTCTGCAGCAGGAAGATCCCGGCGAACAGTCCGAGCAGCAGCACGGCCGTGATGGCACGCGGGATGCGCAGCAACGCTCGCAGCAGCGAGGGCGCGAACAGGCACGCCGTGATGATCGCGATCAAGCTGGCGGACACCGCCGTGAAGCGCCATTCGAAGAAGCGCCAGACACGGTCCGCTTCGATGCCGTAGTACGCGATCGCGGCCAGCATCAGCGAGAGCCAGACCACGAAGCTGCGCGCCAGCGCGGCCTTGAACAGGTAGAGACCGCTGGCCAGCAGCGCGGCCGGCGGAATCCAGAACAGGTAGACCGGGATCAGGCGCTCGGGTCCCTCGGCGTCCGCCAGCTCCGCCAGCTGAAGCATGGCGTCCCAGCGCAGCAGCCAACCCTGCGGCCGCCACCATTCCAGGTCCTCCGGCAGCTCGGAGGGCCCCGGGCCGGCGCCCACGAAGTAGTAGTAGAAGACCGCCAGAACGACAGCGATCGTCAGATACAGGATCCGAATCATCGAAAGCTCCTCAGGCTCCTTGTGCCGGCGCCGTTCGCGCCGCCGGCCGCGAGGGTCTTGGCAGGTTGCTGCGGCCGCGCCATTCTACCCCCGCGCGGGGGGGTAGCTCGCGCCTTGGCCCTGCGGGTTAGCGGGGCCGGGCCACGACGCGCAACGACGGACCCTGCGCGGCGGGGCGCTCGCCCTCCGGGCCGTCCACGGGCCGCAGCTCGACCTGCACCGAGACCTCGTAGCGCTCCAGGATCTGCTCGACCAGCGCGGCGGGTTCCTGGGTGCGCAACCACTGGCCGAACTCCTTGGTGAGCCGATCGAGCATGTCCCGGCGCAACTCGTCGCCCTGGCGGCTCACGAACTCGATCCACTCCCCGGGCACCCGGTCGGAAAGGGCTCGCCTCAGGGCCTCCTCTGTGACCAGCAGGCCCGAGAACCCGAGCGAAGCGCTGCGCCGGATCAGCTCGGAGAGCAGTCCTTCCAGGGTGCCGGTGCCTCGCGAGGGCTCGTCCTTGCCCGTGCCGCCGCGCGCGGGCTGGCTCGGAGTTGCGTCCGTGTCGCCCGAATCCGAATCCGCCATGCCGGGAAGTCTAGCAGAGGCCCCGGGCCGGCTCCGTTGCCTCTGCGGCCGGGCTCGTGATAGACCAGCCTGGTGCAGATCCGCGACATCATGAGCCGCAAGGTCGTCAGCATCTCCGCAGATGACACCTTGCGCATCGTCAAGGAGATCATGGAGGGCGGCAGCGTGCGCCACCTTCCGGTAGTGCGACGTGGCGACCTGGTGGGCGTGGTCTCGCAGCGCGATCTGCTGAAGGCCTCGCTCTCCAACGTGATGGGCCTGCCCGCGGAGGAGCACAGCTTGTTCCTCGAAGGCGTGAGCATCAGCGAGGTGATGACCGCGCCGCCCATCACGGTCGAGGCGGACGCGACGGTCCAGGCAGCGGCGAAGCTGATGGCCGAGCGCAAGATCGGCTGCCTGCCCGTCCTGGACAAGGGCAAGCTCCTCGGGATCGTCACGGAGACCGACGTGCTGCGCTACTTCGCCAGCCTGTCTCAGGGCTAGACCTCGATGCTGCGCCAGCGGTCGCCGCGGAAGCGGGCGATCAGCAAGGTGGCTTTGAGCGCGTAGTCGATCAGCAGCGCGCACCAGACGGCCTGGATGCTGGCGTCGAACACGTAGGCGAGGGTCAGCGCCGGGGCCACGCGGCAGACGAACAGCCCCAGGAAGATCACGAGCAGCGGGTAGCGCGTGTCTCCCGCTCCGCGCAGGGCGCCGCCCAGGGTGAACTCGACCGCCATCAGAGGCTGGGCCACGCCCAGGATCCAGATGAAGTCGACGGTCAGCGCCACGACGCGGGGGTCGTCGATGAACCAGCGCGAGATGGGTTCGGCCAGCCAGACCAGCAGCGCGCCGAGTGCCGTCATGGCGCCGATCGACGCCCAGAGCGAGCGCCAGGCGGAGGAGGCGGCGCGCTCGGGTTGCCGGTCGCCCAGGTGCTGTCCGACCAGGGTCGCGGCCGCCATCGAGAAGCCCGAGCCCGGCAGGAAGGAGAGCGCCAGGATCTGCGCGCCAATCTGGTAGGCGGTGAACTCGGCCGTGCCGTAGTCGCTCATGATGCGCATGAAGACGAACAGGCCGGCGTGCCACAGCGCGCCTTCCAGCGCGGCGGGGTAGCCGATGTGCATGATGCGGCGCCACATGTCGAGGCGCGGAGCGAAGCGCTCCGCGCTGGGTCGGAGCATTAGACGCCGCCCGGCCCAGAGCCACCAGAACACGATCACCTGGAAGACCATCGACAGGCTCGAGGCCATGCCCGCGCCTGCCACGCCCAGTGCGGGCGCGCCGAGATTCCCGTAGATCAGCACCCAGTTCAGGAAGATGTTGAGCAGGTTCGCCCCGAATCCAATGAACAGGGGCGTACGCGAATCGCCCGCGGCCCGCAGCGCTGAGCCGAATACGAAGGTGAGGGTGAACGGGATGTTCCCGA
>CAXMNF010000133.1:0-2906 GCA_964194645.1 uncultured Gammaproteobacteria bacterium | reverse complement strand
GGACCGCGTGTGTCTCGACTTCCCGGAGCTGGTCGTGATCATGTCGCACGGCGCGGACCCCTGGTGGGACGTGGCGATCCGGCTGCTGCTCAAGTACCGGAACCTGTACCTGCAGACCTCCGCCTGGGCGCCGAAGCGCCTGCCCGCGGAGCTGCTGCACTTCATGCGCACGCGTGGCGTCAACAAGGTGCTCTGGGCCTCGAACCACCCCTCGCTGCCGCTCGAGCGCTGCTTCGACGAGCTGCCGGACTTGCCGCTGCCCCCCGAGGTGCTGGACCGCTTCGTGTACGCGAACGCCGAGCGCGTGCTATTCGGCCCTGACCGGGACGTTCCTGCTTAACTCAAGGAGTTAAGCAGTTAAGCAGGAACGTCCCTGGGGGCCATATCGGAGGCGCCGCCTGCGCGGCTCCGCAGCGGCGTATGATCGGCGCATGAAGCAACTCGACGGACGCGTGGCGGTGATCACCGGCGGCGCCAGCGGAATTGGTCGCGGTATGGCCGACGCCTTTGCAGCGGAGGGGATGAAGCTCGTGCTCGCCGACGTGGAGCGCCCAGCGCTCGACGAGGCGGTCGCGGAGCTTGCCGCCGGGGGCGCGGATGTGACCGGCGTCGAGTGCGACGTGGCGAAGCCCGGGTCGGTCGACCGGCTGGCCCAGAAGACGCTCGAGGCGTACGGCGCCGCGCACGTGCTGTGCAACAACGCGGGCGTTGCGGGCGGCGGCGGGCGCGCCACCTGGGAGGCGGGGCTCGACGAGTGGGACTGGGTGATGGGCGTGAACTTGATGGGGGTCGTCCACGGGATCCGCAGCTTCGTGCCGATCCTGCTGGAGCAGGGCGACGAGGGCCACATCGTGAACACCGCCTCGATGGCGGGCCTGATCTCGGGCGGAGGGATTTACGGCGTAACCAAGCACGCGGTGGTTGCCCTGTCGGAGAGCTTGTTCAACGAGTTCTCGATGCGCGAGGCGAAGCTCGGCGTGTCGGTCTTGTGCCCCGGCTGGGTGCGCACGCGCATCATTGAATCCGAGCGAAACCGCCCGGAGGCGCCCCGCGAGGATCCGGGCGAGCGGGCGGCGGAGGCCGAGATGATGCGCAAGGTGGTGGCGGGGCTGATCGAAGGCGGCCTCGACCCCGTCGTGGTCGGGGGCATGGTGCGCGACGCGATCCGCGAACAGCGCTTCTACGTGCTCACGCACCCTGGCTGGAAGAACATGATCCAGAACCGCATGGAGAACATCCTCGCCGACCGCAATCCCGAGCGAGTCCCTCCCGCCGGCGAGCCCAACTGGTTCGACTAGGGACGTCCCTGCCTGACTGTCATCCGCTCAGTTGCCGAGTCGTGGAAAGGCCCGGGTGATGCGCGCCAGGCTGTGGACCACCGCGCCCCGCTTCTCGGGACCCGAGGCGCCCAGCCGCACGACCAGCAGGTCGCGCAACGAGTCGATCACCAGGTATTGGCCATTGTATCCGCTCGCGTTCCAGATTCCGGAGCCGTCCATGGCCAGCCACCAGTGGGCGCCGTACTCGCCCTTCGACTCGGGCGTGGGTGTGCGGCCGTGGTCGACCCAGCCCGGCGGCAGGATCCGGCGGCCCTCCCAGAGGCCGTCTCGGAGGTAGAGCAGCCCGAATCGCGCGAAGTCGCGCGCCGTGGCGAACACGAACGAGGACGCGATGAAGTTGCCCGCCGCGTCGAAACGCGGCTCGGCGCTCTGCATGCCGAGCGGGCCGAACAGCTCCGCCGTCATGAAGGCTCGCAGGCCCGGCTCGCCGCCGAGCATGCGGCCCAGGATGCCCGACACCACGTTGCTCGTGCCGCTCGAGTAGCTCCAGACGCTGCCCGGCGCGTGCGCCGGCGGCCGCGCTTCGGCATAGGCCCGCACGTCGTCCTTGCCCGCGCCGAAGAGCATCTCGATCACGTGTGAGACGCCCTGGTCCACGTAGTCCTCGCTGAACTCGAGCCCGTCGCACATGCGCAGCAGGTGCTCGAGCGTGATCGCCCGCCGCGGGTCGCCGGGATCCTGCCAGGCGGGTACCGGCGCCGGCGCGTGCACGTCGAGCCGCCCCTCGCGCACCAGGATGCCGACCAGCGCGTGCGTGATGCTCTTCGCCATCGACCAGGAGCAGAGCGACTCGTCCGGGTCGTGCTCGGCGCCGTAGCGCTCCGCGACCAGCTGCCCCCGGTGCACCACGGCCAGCGCGTGCGTCTCGCCGGTCGGGTCGCCCCGCTTGCCGGAGGCGAGCCTGTCGAGTTCGCGCCGCAGCGCAGCCGCTTCCACGTCGCCCGCCGGCTGTGCCTCGGGCCAGGCCGACGTCGGCCAAGCGACATCCCCCGGCTGAGCAGGCAGCGCAGACAGCGGCGGCGCGGCCACTGGGCGGGCGACCTAGGCCGGCGGGCGCAGCTTGTAGCGGATCGGCAGGTGCTTTACGCCGCCCACCAGGCTCGAGTGCAGGCGCTCGACCGGGCCGGCCAGCTCGATCTCCTGGATGCGCGGCAGCAGGTGCTTGTAGGCGACCTCGAGCTCCAGGCGCGCGATGTGCGAGCCCAGGCAGAAGTGCTCGCCCACGCCGAAGCCCAGATGCCGGTTCGGCCGCCGGTCGATGCGGAAGGTGAACGGGTCCTCGAAGATCTCCTCGTCGCGGTTGGCCGACGGGTAGAACAACGCCACGGGGTCGCCTTTGCGGATCTTCTTGCCGCGCAGCTCGACATCCTCGTTCGCGGTGCGCACGAAGTGGATGATCGGGCTGGTCCAGCGCACCACCTCCTCGACCGCCGAGCCGAGCAGCGAGGGATCGGCCTGGAGCTTGCGCAGCTGGTCCTGGTGCTCGATGAACGCGAGCATGCCGCCGCTCGTGCCGTTCCGCGTGGTCTCGTTGCCCGCGATCATGATGATCAGACACCAGGCCAG
>CAXMNF010000132.1:0-5297 GCA_964194645.1 uncultured Gammaproteobacteria bacterium | reverse complement strand
AGTCTGTCCTCGATCTGCGCGATGCGCGCCTCGAGGAGCGCCTGGGCCTCCTTGGCGGCGTCGTACTCGGCGTTCTCCGACAGGTCGCCGTGGGCGCGCGCGAGCTTCAGGGCCTCGGCCGCATGGGGCCGCTCCTCGATCTTCAGGCGGCGCAGCTCCTCGCCCAGCGCCTCGTACCCTCGGCGCGTCATGTGCACCCTCTGGGACATCGGCCGCGAAGGGTACGGAGGGCCCCTGGGGGTGTCAAACCAGCCGATCATCCGGTCCGCCGCGACGTGGGCTTGCTACACTGCGGCGCCTCTGGAACCGAGAAGAGGACGCGCACGTTGCTGAAGAAAGTGAAACTCCAGGCGCTTTCAGTAGTCCTCTGCCTGCTGGCCGTCGCCGCGCTGGGCGCCTGCGGATCGTCGCAGGATCAGGCCCTGGTCGACGGCGAATACCCGATGGGACCCCTGGCCTTCGCGGGGGTGGACGCCGTGTACGCGCTGCGCCGGATCGCTGCGGAGGCCGGCCTGGTGCTGTTCATCGACGAGTACCGGCCCCGCGAACTCGAGCGGCACGACCTGCGGTTCCTGCGCGTCGACCAGGACTTCGAGGCCGGACCCGTCGCTCCCGTCCTTGCCCAGTTGCGGGAGCAGACCGGGAACCGCTTCGACTATCGCGTCGAAAACGGCCTGCTCCACATCCGCAGCACTCGCGTAGAAGGCGAACAGAACGTCCTCGAGGAGCCGCGCCTGCCGGCGGCCTCGCTCGAGGGGGACTTCCGAGACCTGCTCCGCTGGCTGCGCGCGCAGGAGCCGATGAGCCTGATCGGCGAGGGCGATGTGATGGGCCAGCCGGTCCTGCACAAGGTGAAGCTCGACATCCCGGACCGCAGCTCGATCATGGACGTGCTGGCCATGTACGCCAGGGCCGTGCCCGTCTCGATCCACTTGCTCCGCGCCGGTTACGAGTACGAGGAAGGCAACTCGGCGCGGCTCGTCTCCAATGCAGTCGGACTCTGGGGTCCAATGCTCTCCAAGGAGACGCTCCCGCCGTACCGGCGTCGGGGCAGCGTGCTCTCCACGGTCGCCGATGTGTCGGACCGGGCCGGCGCGAACGTGTGCGTGCTGGACCGCACGGTCCTGAACGACGCGCGCGGAGCGCTCGACTTCGCCAGTGGTGTCGACCGCGGCTGGCCGCTAGAAGAGGCGATCGAACGACTGGCGCGCTACGGATCGAACAGCCCCAGTGTGCGCGAGATCTACACATGGACGTTCGACGACGGCCTCTACAAGCTGCGCAGCGCACGCTTCGACTACTACCTGACCGGCCACGACTTGCTTCAGCAGAAGGTGAAAGGCGGCGAGTTCGAAGGCACGCTCGGACACCTGGGCCGCTGGCTGAACCAGAACCGCGAGTCGCCGTCCGAGAAGGTGTTCGTGTCCGGTGAGATCGACCCGGACTGGCCGCGCGCTAAGCTGCACATCGAGCAGGGCACGAGCGTCGAGGAAGTCCTCTACCAGTTCGCGCGCGCGTCGGGACAGGGCTGGAACGTGGTGATCAAGGACTCGCTGTCGCCCAACGCGAAGGTCTCCGGCACCTGGGCCGGCGCGTACCTGACACGCCTGGTCGACTGGGGCCCGAAGGGCCGGGAAGACGCGGCCAGCGTCGAGTAGCAGCTCTCGACGCGCCGCTAGCCGAGCCGCTCCTCCAGCACCCGGATGATGTAGCCGATGATCAGCAGGTTCGGCAGCTGCTGACGCAGCTCGTCGCCGCTGATGTCTTTCGGCAGGCTGTCGGCGAATTCTTCCGCGTAGCTCGAGAAGAACTCCAGCAGCTCGTAGCTCACGTTCCGCGCCAGCATGGTGTTGATCTCATTGGGATCGAGATCTTCCCAGAGATCCGTAAATTCAACGGCGAGTTCGAGGCCCGTCATCCTTCCCTCCAGGCGATCTCCCGACCGAGACAGGGCAGCTCGGGAAGACTCGCGCGGCGATCATGCCAGCGCCGTCGTCGGAGAGTCAAACCGATTCGTGCTTCGAACCAGCGGTGTTGCCGATCACCCGCAAGGCGTTGCACCGGAACTCGCTGGCAACCAGGCGGCACCTTCGCGCGTATCGCGGCGAAAGCACAACGCTTCAGTGAACGAGCAGCTCGTGGTCGGGAAGCGGCTCGCGCTCCAGTTCGCGCAGAATATCGAGTGGAAGCTCGGCTTCCTCATCAAGGTCGCCGAGCACCAGGACCTGGTCGGTCGCGAACAGCGGGGCGCCCGTGCGGATCGCCACGGCGATCGCATCGCTCGGCCGCGAGTCGACTGTGACCAGGCGCCCGTCCAGCTGCACGTCGATCACCGCGTAGTACGTGTGGCCGCGCAGTTCGGTGATCACGACACGGTTGATGTCGCCCTGGATGCCGTCGAGCAGGTTCTTGATCAGGTCGTGGGTATTGGGGCGCGGCAGCTGGACGTCTTCAAGGGCCATCGCGATCGACTGGGCTTCGGAAAGGCCGATCCAGATAGGCAGCTCCCGGCCGTTCCCATTGCTTTCCCTGAGGATTACAACTGGCGTATCGGTCCGGTCGTCGAGCGCGAGGCTCTCGACGTGAACAGCGTGGAGCTTGCGCGGCGGGCCGTCGGCCGACGAGCAGGCTGCGGCCCCGAGAAGCAGCGCGGCCAAGGCGACGCTACGTGGCGCGATCGCGATACACGCAAGGGCCATTGACGGACCTTTCGCACTCCCCCGAGGGCAACGCTGCTCACCTGTGAGCATACCACGGAGACGTGGCCTGGAGCTTCACGGTACCCTGCCCGCATGCAGAGGGTCGAGCCGCGCTCCGCGCTGGTCGTGGGGTCCATCTCACGCGACTTCATCGCGGGAGAGGCGCATCCGCTGCCCGGGGGCGTGGTATTCCACGCGGGTTGCGCGCTCGCGCGTCTGGGAGCGCAGGTGCGCGTGATCACGCGCGTGGGCGCGGCGGACGCCCCCGCCCTGGTGGGGCCTCTCGATGCCGAGCAGGTCGAGACCTTGGCGCTCGACAGCCGGGAGACGACGACCTACCGGCTGGACTACCGCGGCGCGGTCGACGCCCACGAGCTGCTCGCGGCCTCCGACCCGATCCGCACGGAGGACATCCCGGAGGCGTGGCGGCACGCGGATCTGGTGCAGCTGGGGCCGCTGCACCGCGAGGACCTGGACCCCGAAGTGCCCGCGCTGTTCGGGGGGCTCGTCGGGCTCGACGTGCAGGGCCTGGTGCGCGTAGCGGGCGAGCGCGGCACCCGGGTCGCCCCCGAACTCGAGCGCTACCTCGGCAACGTGAGCGTGCTGAAGGCCAGCGAGCACGAGCTTCCGGTCCTGCTCGACGGCGAAAACGCCGAGGCCTTCCGCCGGCGCCACGCGATCCCCGAGCTGCTGGTCACGCGTGGCGCGCGCGGCTGCACCGTGATCACGGCCGCCGGCGTTCGCGAGATCCCGGCGCTCGCCACCGAGGGCTCGGCGACGGTCGGAGCGGGCGATGTGTTTCTGGCCGCCTATCTGCTGCTGCGCGCCGCGCAGAGCGACCCTTTCGCAGCGGCGCGCGAAGCGAGCGCGATCACGGCGTCGAAGATCCGCCACGGTCAGGTGCCGAAGGGTCTGCCGCTCGCGGCGCAGGCGCGATGAAGCAGCTCGCCGCCGTGCTGGCGCTGCTCATGGCAAGCGCGCCGGGCTGTCTGGTCGTGGGCGCGGTGGGTGGGCTCACCATGACGCCGATCCCGGACGAGTACGAGGGGCCGATTCCCGAGCCGTTCAGCGGCAGCGAGCCGCCGCGACTAGAGCCCACCCGGCACGCCGGCCTGCAGAAGGCGCCGTCGCTCGGTCGGGACGTGTACTACGATGAGCCGACGGAACTCTGGTACCGCTACAAGTTCCGGCGCTGGTACCAGGCGTTTCGCTGGAACGGAAACTGGTTCGTGCTCCAGGAAACGCCCGCGGTGCTGGCCGGTGTCGAGACCAGCCCGGACGAGCCGCTACCCACGCTTCCGGAGTACGAGGAGGGCCCGGACGCCGCGCCCTAGCCCCGCTCGGTGATCTCGATCATGCGCTCGAGGGCGAGCCGCGCCTCTCGCGCGGTACACGCCTGGCCGTCGCTGTCGAGACGCTCGCGCCAGCCGGTCACCTCGTCGACCACGTCGCCGGGCAGCACGCGGTTCAGGTCCGGTGCCCTGCCCTGGCGCAGCAAATCGAGCAGCGCCACGAGATGAGGCGGATCGTTGCGTGACATCGTGGCGCAGCCGCAGCCAGCGTCCGCCCCTCCGGGGACCTCTGCCAGATGCACCACCTCGACGCCGCGCGGTTGCATCTGCTCGGCCAGGTTGCGCACGAAGTGGCCCTCGGTTCCGACGGCCGCGCGGCTGCCCGGCGGCAGCTCGCTGACCTCGCGCCACAGAAAGCTCGTGGAGCCCGAGCCGTCTGCCTCGGCGACCACTTCGCGCGGGCATTCCGGGTGTACCAGCACGCGGTAGCCGCGCTCGCGCCAGTAGGCAACGTGCGCCGGCTGGAAGACCGTGTGCACTCCGCAGAACGAGCCCCACAGGATCAGATCCGCGCCGTCCAGCCCCTGCAGCTGGCGCTCGGAGAGTTCGCCTCCCTCGTGTCCCGCCGGCAGCAGGGCGATGCGTTGCGGGTCGAGGCCCACCTCGGCTGCGACGTTGCGCCCCAGGTGTTGGTCCGGGACGAAGAACACGCGCCGGCCCTGGCCCAGTGCCCAGCGCATGATCTTGCCGGCGTTCGAGCTGGTGCAGACCGCCCCACCCGTGCGCCCCGCCAGCGCCTTGATGCGGCCCGATGTGTTCATGTACGCGAGCACCAGGAGCTGCTTGCCATAGCGCTCCTGCAGGCGCTCGAAGGCGGGCCGCACCATGAACTCCTTGGCCATCATTTCCATGGTGCAGCCGGACTTCGGGTTCGTGATCCAGACGTCCTGGTCGGGCGCCTTCATCAGCGCGATCGCCTCGGCCATGAAGTGCACCGCCGATTCCACGAAGATCTTCTTCTCCGGATGCAAGGTGGTCTGCTTGGCCAGCTCGTAGGAGTCGGCCACATGTCCGCCGTAGCGCTCCACGAGCTTCACGATCTCGCCGCCCATGTAGTAGTGGGCGAGCAGCAGCAACTGGTCCCCGAAAGCGGCCAGGGCGGGCTGCAGGTAGCGGTCCATCCAAGGGAGGACCGTCTCGGGCCGGCGGTCCGGGAGCGCCAGGTACTCCTCGGCGTAGGGCTTGAACTCGTCCTGGTGCCAGTCGAGCGGCAAGTCTGTCTGGCAGATCGGGATGTCGGGCCGGA
>CAXMNF010000131.1:0-3078 GCA_964194645.1 uncultured Gammaproteobacteria bacterium | reverse complement strand
CCGGTGCGGCCCGGAGGGTTGGATGAAGATCCTGGTCATCGAAGACGACGCCGAAAGCGCCCGCTATATCTCCAAGGGCCTGCGGGAGACCGGGCTTGTGGTGGATATCGCCTCCGATGGGCGCGAGGGCTTGATCCGCGTACTCAGCGAGGACTACGACCTGGCCATCGTGGACCGCATGTTGCCGGAGCTCGACGGCCTCAGCCTGGTGGAACGCCTGCGCGGCGCGGGCAAGACCACGCGGGTCTTGTTCTTGAGCGCCATGAGCAGCGTGCAGGACCGGGTGCGGGGCCTCAAGGGCGGCGGCGACGATTATCTCGCCAAGCCTTTCGCCTTTTCTGAACTGCTGGCGCGGGTCGAGGCGCTGCTGCGGCGCCCGGCGGCGGAGGAGGCCGCGACCCGGCTCATGGTCGGCGACCTGGAGATGGATCTGCTCGCCCGCAGCGTGAAGCGCGGCGCGCAGGACATCGAGCTGCAGCCGCGCGAGTTCAAGATCCTCGAATACATGATGCGTCATGCCGGGCAGGTGGTGACTCGGACCATGCTGCTGGAAAACGTCTGGAACTATCACTTCGATCCCCAGACCAACGTGATCGACGTTCATATCAGCCGGCTGCGCGGCAAAATCGACCGGGAATTCGACCAGCCCCTCTTGCACACCGTCCGGGGTGCTGGATACTGCCTCCGTGACTCCGGTTAAGCTCACTCGATCCCGAACTTTTCGCCTCGCGCTGATCTATCTCTGTCTGTTCAGCACCGCGGTTCTCGCCCTCGTCGGTTTCGTCTATTGGTATGCGACCGATTCCCTGTCGCGCCAGATCGACGCCACCATAGATGCCGAGATCCGCGGCCTGGCCGAGCAATACCATCAGCGGGGCACGCGCGGCCTGTTGGCGGCGGTCGAACGCCGGGCCTCCGGCGCGGCGGCGCGGCGCGGCCTCTATCTGCTGGTCGACCGGGACTTCACGCCGCTCGCCGGCAATATCTCGCGCTGGCCCGACGAGCCGCCGGACGCCGAGGGTTGGGTCACCTTCCGCCTCGGATTTCCCGAGTCCGAGGAGGAGCAGGAGTGGGAGGGGGTCAATTTCGGCCGGGCGCGCTTGTTCGATCTGAGCGGGGGCCTGCATCTTCTGGTCGGCAACGACGTGCGCGAGCGCGCCCGGGTGCGAGACCTGGTGGCCGAAACCCTGGGCTGGGGCCTGGCGGTCATCTTGGTCCTGTCGCTGGCGGGAGCGCTGCTCATGAGCCGCTCGCTGCTCGCCCGCATCGAGGACATCAATGCCGCAAGCCGCGAGATCATGGGTGGCCACCTGAACCGGCGGGTCCCGGTCAGCCCCCGCGGCGACGAGTTCGACGAGGTGGCCGGCAATCTGAACGCCATGCTGGACCGGATCGAGCGCCTGCTCGATGCCACCAAGGAAGTCTCCGACAACATCGCCCACGACCTGCGCAGCCCGCTCGCGCGGTTGCGCAGCCGGCTCGAGCTGCTGACGCTCGAAACCCCGAGCCTGGACGACTACCGCGAGGCGACGGCCGAGACCCTCGGCGAGATCGATCAGCTCCTGAAGACCTTCGCCGCGCTGCTGGCGATCGCCGAGGCCGAGGCCGGGGCCGCCCAGCGCAGTTTCGCGGCCGTCGAGCTCGCCGACCTGGTTCGCGATGTGGCCGAGCTCTACGAGCCTTTGGCCGAGGCGCGCGGCCTCTCGTTCCGCCTCTCGATCGCCGGCCCGGCGCGACTTCATGGCGACCGGGACGTGCTGTTTCAGGCCGTCTCTAACCTGCTGGACAACGCCGTGAAGTACGCCCCGGAAGGCTCGGCGGTCAGCCTGGAGCTGAGTTCGGCGGCCGGCGAGGCACGGATCGCGGTGGCGGACCAGGGCGCGGGTATTCCGTCGGAGCTGCGGGAGAAGGTGTTGGAGCGCTTCTTCCGGGCCGAGAGCAGCCGCAGCACCGAGGGCAGCGGCCTCGGCCTCAGCCTGGTCGCCGCCGCAGCCAAGCTGCACGGCGGCAAGATCGCGCTCGAAGACAACGCCCCCCATGACAGAATCCCCGACGACGACAACCCGGGCCTGCGCGCCGTGCTGAGCTTGCCGGTGCGCCCCGAGCCCCGCGTCTCCGCCGACGCTTAGAGCCGTTCCGGATAGGCCATCCCGCAGCGCTCGCTTTGCGCTATGATCGGGACATGGCGCGGAAGAAAGCTCTCCCCCCTGACGTGGTTGTGGCGGCGCCGCCGAACGCCCCCGAGGGCTTCGACGAGCTGCTGGAGGCAGTGCTCACGCTGCTCCGGGATTATCATCCCGACGGGGAGACGAAAAAGAAGCTGGATCACCTGCACGCCAAGAAAGCCTTGGCGCTGATCACCGCGGCCTCCTATCACCTGTCCCACCTGCCGGACAATGAATACCGCAAAGGCATCCTGCTCGAGGCGGCTTCGCTGATGGACGCCCTGGTGAGGGAGAACGAAGTCCGAAGGCGGGGCGCAAAACCGGACGCCCCGGCCGAGCCGGACAAGACCATGCACTAGGGTATGTTGCTGTCGGGCCCGTTGCTGTTGGGCGCGTTGTCGCCGGCGGTTACTCGACGTAGTAGCGCACCGGCCCACTGCCGATGATCTTGGACTCGCCGCTCGCGCTCGAGACGTTCTGGCCGTTGATCACGAACTCGTAGAGATGGTCCGCCGGCACGCTGCAGTGAATGCGGATGTCCGAGGAGACCAGCTCCGTTTCGACGCTATCGCGGGTCGGCCGATTGAGGCCGATCCCCGGCGCACCATCGAGCCAGGCGACCGGCTCCCAATGCGGGAAGAAAACCAGGTCCCGCGCGTCCTTATCGAGGGCGGAGACCGCCGGGGCCACGAAGTCCGCGGCGCCGTTGTCGTCCGCCACGGTGTATTCGAGCTTGAGCAATTTGGTCTGCGCCAGGCAATCCTCCGCCGCGTGGCTGCCGCCGACGAACTGGGCGTGGAGAATGCGACTGGGGGTATCGCGGATAGTCAGCGGGCCAAGCGGCGCCACATAGGTCTTGTCCGCGGTCTCGATCACCAGTTCCAGGCTGTACTGGCCGTCAGAGGCCGGGCGC
>CAXMNF010000130.1:0-5444 GCA_964194645.1 uncultured Gammaproteobacteria bacterium | reverse complement strand
CTGATGGACGGCGCCACCAAGCTCAAGTGCTCGGAATTCGGCGACGCCATCATCGAGAACATGGGCTGAGGTAAAGATGGCGCGACCCAAGATTTCCCTGATTGGCGCTGGTCAGATCGGAGGCGTTCAGGCGCAGCTGATCGCGCAGCGCCAGCTCGCGGACGTGGTGCTCTTCGACGTGGTCGAGGGGGTGCCGCAGGGCAAGACGCTCGACATCGCGCACGCCCTGGCGGGCTTTGCCAGTGACGTGTCGCTGGTCGGCACGAACGACTACAAGGACACCGCCGGCTCCGAGCTCTACATCGTAACGGCCGGGGTGCCGCGCAAGCCGGGCATGAGCCGCGACGACCTGCTCAACGTCAACCTGGGCATCATCCGCACGGTCGCGGAGGGCATCAAGGCGCACTCGCCCGAGGCGACGGTGATTGTGATCTCGAATCCGCTCGACGCCATGGTATGGGCCATGAAGGAGATCACCGGCTTCCCCAAGGAGCGCGTGTTCGGTCAGGCCGGGGTGCTCGACTCGGCGCGCTTCAGGTACTTCGTGGCCCAGGAACTGGGCGTGTCGGTGCGCGACGTGATCGCAGTCGTACTGGGCGGACATGGCGACACCATGGTGCCGCTGCCGCGCTACTGCAGCGTGGCCGGCGTGCCGCTGCGCTCGCTGCTCGATGACGCCACGATCGCCGCGATCGTGAAGCGCGTACAGGGCGCCGGCGGCGAGGTGGTGGGCCTGCTGAAGACCGGCTCCGCCTTCGTGTCGCCGGCGCAGGCCTCGATCGAGATGGCCGAGGCGGTGCTGCTCGACCAGAAGCGCGTGCTGCCCTGCGCCGCCTACCTGGAAGGGGAGTACGGCGCGAGCGGCATCTACATGGGCGTGCCCGTGCTGCTCGGGGCAGGTGGAGTCGAGCGCATCTTCGAGTTGGAGCTCGAGCGGGACGAACGTGCATTGCTCGACAAGAGCATCGAGCACGTGAAGAGCCTGCTCGGGAGCATCCAGCTCTAGCCACGAGCGGGGGAACCGTGAACGTTCACGAGTATCAGGCCAAGGAACTGCTGCGCGAGTTCGCAGTCGACGTGCCGCCCGGCCGGCTGGCGACGACTGCCGAGCAAGCGGAGCGCGCGGCCGCAGAGATCGGCGGCACGGTGGTCGTCAAGGCGCAAGTGCATGCGGGGGGCCGCGGCAAGGGCGGCGGCATCAAGCTGGTGCGTTCTGCGAAAGAGGCGCGCAGCGCGGCGCAGGAAATGATCGGCATGACCCTGGTCACGCCCCAGACCGGCGCGCAAGGCAAGCTGGTGCGCAAGGTCTACGTAGAGGCCGGCACCGAGATCGACCGCGAACTCTACCTGGCCCTGCTGGTCGACCGCGCCACCCAGAGCATCGCCATCGTCGCCTCGACCGAGGGCGGCATGGAGATCGAGGAGGTGGCGGCCAGAACCCCCGAAGAGATCCTGACCGTACAGATCGATCCACTGGTCGGGCTGTGCGACTACCACGCGCGGGACCTCGGCTTCGAGTTGGACCTGTCCGCGCCGCAGGTGGACAGCTTTATCGCGCTGGTGCGTTCCCTGTACCGCCTGTTCCGCGAGCGCGACTGCTCGATGCTCGAGATCAACCCGCTGGTGGTGTCGGGCGACCGGGTGCTGCCGCTCGATTGCAAGCTCAACTTCGATGACGGGGCGTTGTACCGGCACCCCGAGATCGCGGCGTTGCGCGACGTCGACGAGGAGGACCCGCGCGAGACCGAGGCCGAGGAGCACGATCTGTCCTGGGTCTCGCTCGAGGGGAGCATCGGCTGCATGGTGAACGGCGCCGGGCTCGCCATGGCCACCATGGACATCATCAAGCTCGCCGGTGGCGAGCCCGCCAACTTCCTGGACGTGGGCGGCACCGCCGATGCCGACCGGGTGAGCCAGGCGTTTCGGCTGATCCTGGCCGACGAGAGAGTCAAGGGCATCCTGGTCAACATCTTCGGAGGGATCGTGCGCTGCGACCTGGTCGCCGAGGGCATCATCCAGGCGGCGCAGACCGTCGGGGTGACGGTGCCCCTGGTCGTGCGGCTCGACGGGAACAACGCCGAGAAGGCGCGCGAGCTGCTCGACAGCTCGGGCCTCGACATTACCTCTGCAACTGGCATGAAAGACGCCGCGGACAAGATCGTGGCGGCGGTCGGATCGTGAGCGTGCTGGTCGACGAGAACACGCGCCTGCTCGTGCAGGGGATGGGTCGCCAGGGTACGCAGCACGCGCGCCTGTCGCTCGAGTACGGGACCAAGGTCGTTGCCGGCACCCGGCCCGGCCACGGCGGCAAGGAGATCGAGGGCATCCCGATCTTCAATACCGTGAAGGAAGCCGTGCGTGAGACCGGTGCGAACGCCTCGGTGCTCTTCGTGCCGCCGCCCGGCGCAGCGGATGCCACCTTGGAGGCCGCCGACGCGGGGATTCCTCTGGTGGTGAACATCGCGGAGCACATCCCGGTGCTCGACATGCTTCGCGCACACGCGGCGCTGCGCGACACGGGCACCCGCCTGATCGGGCCGAACTGCCCGGGCCTGCTGTCCCCCGGACCCCGGGTGCGCATCGGCATCGCCCCGGCCTCGATCTTCCGGCCGGGCAACGTCGGCGTGGTGTCCCGCTCCGGTACGCTCACCTACGAGGCGGTACACCAACTGAGCGCACTTGGCATCGGGCAGTCGACCTGCATCGGGATTGGCGGTGATCCGATCCCGGGGACGAACTTCATCGACGCGCTCGAGCTCTTCGAGCGCGACCCGGACACGCTGGCCGTGGTGATGATCGGCGAGATCGGCGGCAGCGCCGAGGAGGAAGCCGCCGAGTTCGTGCAGAGCCACGTGAGCAAGCCGGTGGTCGCCTTCATTGGCGGGCGCACCGCGCCCCCGGGAAAGCGGATGGGGCACGCGGGCGCGATCATCTCCGGCGGCAAGGGGACGGCCGAAGAGAAGATCAAGGCGCTCGAGAAGGCCGCTATCCCGGTGGCCCTGTCGCCCGGTTCGATCGGCGAGACACTGAAGCAGGCCGCACCGGACGTTCGTTAGATGAGTCTGCTGGTGGTCGGCTCCGTCGCCCTCGACGACATCGAGGCGCCAGCCGGAAAAGTGCAGGGCGTTCTCGGAGGGGCCGCTTGCTACTTCGCGGTCGCGGCCAGCTACTTCGTGCCGGTGCGCGCGGTCGGCGTGGTGGGCGACGACTTCGACCGTGGGCATCTCGACTTCCTGGCCTCGCGTGGCGTCGACGTGGCGGGCATCTACACGGCCGACGGTCCCACCTTCCGCTGGGGCGGTCGCTACCACGAAGGAATGAACCGGCGCGACACCTTGTTCACAGAACTCGGCGTGTTCGAAGGCTTCGACCCGGCGCTGCCGGACAGCTACCGGGACTCGCGCTACGTCTTCCTGGCCAACATCCACCCGGACCTGCAGCGCTCCGTACTCAAGCAGGCCCGCGCGCCCCGCTTCAGCGCCATGGACACCATGAACTTCTGGATCGAGGGGACGGCGGCCGAGCTGGCCCAGACCCTGGCCGAGGTGGACGCGCTGATCATCAATGACGAAGAGGCCCTGCAGCTTTCCGCCCAGACCAACGTGCTGCGCGCGGCCGAGGCGATCCAGCAGATGGGCCCCGAAATCGTCGTGATCAAGCGCGGCGAGTACGGTGCGCTGCTCTTCGACGAGACTGGCGTGTTCTCGGCGCCGGGCTTTCCGCTGCGGGACGTCCACGACCCGACCGGTGCAGGCGACAGCTTCGCCGGCGGCTTCATGGGCTCGATCGCCCGCGACGACTCGCAGCAGCCCGAGGCGCTGCGCCGCGCGGTGATCGCCGGCTCGGTGCTGGCCAGCTTCTGCTGCGAGAGCTTCAGCCTGGACCGCTTCCGGACGCTGCGTTCCGAAGAGATCGAGGCGCGCACCGACGCCTTCCGCAGCATGACTTCGTTCTAGACAGCGCGGTCCCTGCGCGTCAACCTGCGACGGCTCTCCCGTGCGCAAGGACGCGTCTCAAGCACCCGCGATCATCCTCCGAATCACCAGGGGACATGTTCACGGTGGCCGATGGACCGACGGCGTTGCGGGCGGAACTCGTGCGCGCCCTTTCGCTGTCGCTGAATGCGACGAAGCTGGACGGATCCGACCTCGAGGGGCGCTTCTGTGCCGCCCTGGCGGCCGTGTGGAATGGCAAGAAGGGGACGGTCGCGCTGCTCCTGCGCAACGTGGACAAGCCCATCCTGCGTCGCCACGTCTTTTCGGGCCCACTCACCAGCGCGAAGGCCGTGGCCTCGGCGGTTGACGAGGGCATCGCCTTCGCGGAGTCGATGGGTTTCAAGATGGACCAGCCCGACTTCGCGGAGCTCGACGAGCCCGAGCAGACCGAGCGCCTCGGCTGTTGGAATGACCTGCGGCGCGTCAAGAACAAAGTGAGCCACATCAAGATCGCCAGGACCGGGGCGGGCGCCCGTGGGAAGGCCGCGGCCAAGCCCGCTGCCGAAAGCGAGCCGGAGTCAGCCGCGGAGGCGCCGGGCAAGGCCGTCCTGGGACGTCTCGCTCTGGTGAGGCAGGACTCGTCGGGGCTCGCGGGTCCGCTGGCCCGACTGCTCTCGTACTTCTAGTGGAGGGAATACCATGCAGCGCAAGCAAGCCCTGATCGCACTCCTCATCGCCGCCCTGTTGGGCTGCGCAACAAGCGTCTCGGAACAGGACGTCCGCCTCGCCAGTATGCACCGGAGGCTGGCGGAGGCAAAGCTGCAGAAGGGCTCACTGGAGTTCTCGATCCGCGAGTACCGAGCGGCGATCGCGCTCAATCCAAAGGACCCGGAGAACCACTTCGGGCTGGCCGAGGCGTACCGCCGCAAGGACCTGCTCGACGAGGCTGAGACCTCGCTGCACGAAGCGCTGCGCCTGGATCCGGCGCATCCCGACGCGCGGCTCAACCTGTCGGTCGTGTACCTGCAGCAGGAGCGCTGGCCGGAGGCGATCGCGGTGACCACCCTGCTGGTCGACGACCCGACCTTCCTGCGGCCCTCGCGGGCGCTGGTGAACCGGGCCTGGGGGCACTATCGCCTGGGCGAGCTCGATGCGGCGCGCAGCGACCTGACCGAGGCGCTGCTCGGCGACAGCGGGAACTACCAGGCGCACCTGAACCTGGGCGTGGTGCTCTTCGACCAGGGACAGATGCTCGATGCGATGCTCCACTTCGAGCGCGTACTCAAGCTCCTGGAGCGACGCCCTCCCGAGCAGTTCGGCGCTGCGGAGGCGCAGGCTCGCTTCCACCTGGCCCAGGCGCACGTGAAGCTCGGCCAGCGCGAGAAGGCGGTCGAGCACTTGCGCCTCGCGGCCAAGCGCGGCGGGCGCGGAGAGTGGGGGCGCAAGTCCGAGGAGTACCTCTCGCTCCTGCAGTAGCCCCACGATCGGAGCCACACAGAAGCCGCTGGC
>CAXMNF010000129.1:0-7792 GCA_964194645.1 uncultured Gammaproteobacteria bacterium | reverse complement strand
CAGCGCCGGGAACTCGCGCTCGAGCAGGGCGGAGCAGAGGCGGTGGCCCGCCAGCACGAGCACGGCCGGCTAACGATCCGCGAGCGCATCGACGGCCTGGTCGATGCGGGTTCGCTGCGCGAGCAGGGACCGATCGCCGGCCATTCCGAGACGGACGAGCAGGGACGCCTGGTCGGGTTCTCGCCGGCGAACTACGTGCTCGGCTTCGCGCGCGTGGACGGGCGGCCGATCGTGGTGGGCGGCGAGGACTTCACCCAGAAGGGGGGCTCGCCCTCCCCCGCCGGCTTCCGCAAGAGCGTGATGGCCGAAGAGCTGGCGGTCCGCTACCGGCTGCCGCTGGTGCGCTTTCTGGAGGGCGGGGGCGGCAGCGTGACGCGCCCAGCTGCGGGCGGCGCCAAGGGGATCCCGCGGCCGACGGGCGGCGGCGAGTCCGTGAACGCCCCGCCCCGCTTCCTGTCGGTAATGCGCGCCATGGCGACCGCGCCGGTGGCCTCCGCGGGCCTGGGCGCCGTCGCCGGCTTGCCGGCGGCGCGGCTGGTGGCGTCGCACTTCTCGGTGATCTGCCGCACGACGACCCAAGTGATGGTGGGCGGCCCGAAGCTCGTGGAGCGCGCCGTGGGCGTGTCGCTGACCAAGAGCGAGCTGGGGGGCGCCCGCATCCACGAGAGGAGCGGCGCGGTCGACACGGTGGTCGAGGACGAGCCCGCGGCGTTCGCGGAGATCCGCCGCTTCCTCTCCTACCTGCCGACCAACGTCTGGGAGCCGGCTCCCCGGGTGCCGTGCGAGGACGATCCGGAGCGTTGCGAGGCGGAGCTGCTCGAGATCGTACCGCGCGAGCGGCGCAAGACCTACCGCATGCGCCACCTGATCGATCACG
Source organism: uncultured Gammaproteobacteria bacterium (assembly GCA_964194645.1). Taxonomy (GTDB): domain Bacteria; phylum Myxococcota_A; class UBA9160; order SZUA-336; family SZUA-336; genus CAXMNF01. Next base: position 6,915 of record CAXMNF010000129.1, on the reverse strand, counting down.
TGTTCGACCGGGGCTCGTTCTTCGAGCAGGGGCGCGGTCACGGGCGCTCGCAGATCACGGGCCTGGCGCGCCTGGCCGGGCAGCCGGTCGGCGTGCTGGCCAACGATCCGATGTTCTACGCCGGCTCGATGACGGCTGACGCCGCCCAGAAGGTCGTGCGCTTCGTCGACCTGTGCGACACGTTCCACCTGCCGATCGTGAGCCTGGTGGACGAGCCCGGCTTCATGATCGGCCCCGACGCCGAGCGAGCCGCCACGATCCGCCACGGTGCACGGGCGCTCTTCGCCGTGATGCAGTCGAGCGTGCCCTGGGTCTCGGTGATCGTGCGCAAGGTGTTCGGCGTGGCGGGTGCCGCGCACTTCGGGCCCGGCGGCATGGTGTTCGCGTGGCCCTCTGCGGAGAGTGGCGCGCTGCCGCTCGAGGGCGGGGTAGCGGTGGCGTTCCGGCGCGAGCTCGAGGCGGCCGAGGACCCCGAGGCGCTGCGCCGCGAGCTCGAGGACAAGTTGGCCGCACAACGCTCGCCCTACGCGCGGGCCGAGGGCTTTGGCGTGGCCGACCTGATCGACCCGCGCCGCACGCGCCCGGTGCTGTGCGACTGGGTCGAGTGGATCCAGCCGCTGCTGGCCGAGCAGCGCGGGCCGCGCAGCTACACGGTACGGCCGTGAGCGCCGCAGCGCGCGTCGACGCCTTCCGCCACGAGTGGTCCCACCTGCGCGCGCTCACCTACGAGTTCATCGGCGCGGTACCCGACACAGGCTGGGAGATCTCGCCACACGAGCGCTTCGCTCCATTCAACAAGCAGGTGCGCCACCTGATCGGCGTGCAGGGCGTGTACCACGCGGGCTTCCGCTCCGGCAGCGCCGACTTCGCGCAGAAGCACGCGCACTACACCGGTGGGCTCTCGCGGCCCGAGCTGCTCGAGGGACTGCGCAACAAGGACGCCGAGCTCGAGCAGATCCTCGCGCACCTCTCCGAGGACGACGCGGCTGGCTTCGCGATCGACTTCTTCGGCAACCGCATGGACTTCGTGCGCTACTCGTACGTAATGGTGCAGCACGAGGCGATCCACCACGGACAGTGGAGCCTCTACGCCGCGCTCGGCGGCTTCGAGACGCCCGGCAGCTGGAAGCTCAACTGGGGGCTCTAGGAGCCCGGACGCGCGTGAGCGGCAGCGCTGCGCCGAGTGAAATCGCCGCCATCAGCAGCTAGCGCAGGAACCAGTCCGCGGGCTCGAAGATCTTGTCGCGCAGCCGCTGCCAGTCGTCGCGCGTCGCGAACAGATCCGCGTCGCCGAAGTCCTGCTCGGCGCCGCGCTCGACCTGGTCGGCGAAGTCTCGCACCAGGCCGACGTGCGAGAGCATGTGCAGGCGCGACTCCCACTCGCGCATCTCCGCGGCGAGCTTGCGCGACAGGAAGACGATCTGCTCGGCATCGGTCTGGCCGTAGCTGGTCTCGGCGTACAGGATGTACTCGAGCTTCTCGATCTCCTCGCGGTAGGGGTTCGCCGTCATCTGCAGGATCTGATGCGAGCTCTCGGACCCGCTGCGGTCCACGCCCAGGAAAAACGTGGAGATCACCAGGACCGCGACCATGCCGGCCACGAGCTTGCCCCAGGGCGGCCCGGTCTCCGGCTCGGGCTGCCCGCTGGGCTCGGCCTCGCCGCGGCACACCAGACAGCCGGCCCCCTGCCTCGGGTCGTACATGCGCCCATGGTCGCGGCACATGACGCGCGGATCGCTCGAGTGTCCCATACCCCCCGGATCGGCGAGCTGCGCAGCGGCCCTGAGCGCTTTCACGCTGGCCGGTGGCTGCGCGCCCCGGAAAAGCCCCGGGCGGCGCCTGCCGATCCCTCTCGGTGATGAGCGGAATCACGATCGAGGGCAGCTGTCCGGAATGCGGCGCTCCGTACCGGGCGGAGCTCTGGGACCGCACGCACGTGTGCGAGTACTGCGAGTCGCTGCTGGCGCTGGCGCGCGACGACACGCGGGACGTGTACGCCGTGAGCGATGGCCAGAGCGGCGACGCACACCTGCTCGAGATCCTGGTACGCCACGAGACGGAGGCCTACCGGGCGCGTCTGGCGGCTCGCCAAGCGAGGGCCGGCCCGCTGGCGATGGAGCCGCTGCTCTTCGACGGCCTGCGCGAGTTTGCCGAGCGCCTGCGCGGCGAGTTCGAGCTGCTCGAGCGGGTCGATTTCTTCGTGCCGTACTGGCTGCGCGAGAGCGCGGTCGCAGAGGCGATATTGGGACGCCGCGGGGTGGCCAAGGAGTCATACCTGCAGCTCTTCCACACCGAGGAGCTGTCGCGCGGCTACGACGAGCAGGCCTTCCACCTGCGCGACCGGGGTCTGAAGATCGGTAGTCTGCGCCTCGCGCGGCTCACCAGCCGCCACCTGGAGCTTGCCGGTGGGCGCTTCCTGCCGCTCGCGAGCGGCCCGCCGGCGGAGCCGCGGCTCGACCGTGCGCGCGGCCGCCTGCGCCGCACGGGCCAGGTGATCAGGCGACACCGCGGCGTGTGGCGCGCGCGTCAGCTCTCGCTCTACAAGCACTTCTCTTACGCCTCGGTCGCCCGGCGCGGACACGAGGAGCACTACCTGCTGGACAGGCAGTTCGGCACGATCGCGGCGCGCCTCGCCGCCGCGGAAGCGCAGGGCTACCGCGCGCTGCAGGCGTCCACTGGCGTGGCCGGGCCGCCCGAGACGCCCGACGCCCGCGTGCTGGCGTCCGAATGCCCGAATTGCGGTTGGGAGCTGCGCGCGGGCCAGCAGGAGCTCATCTCGTTCTGTACGAGCTGCTGCCACGCGATCACGACCGGCGAAAAGCGGCTCGAACTGCTGCCCTACGAGCTGGCCGCGCTGCCTCCCGGGCCGGTGCCAGAGGCGCTGGTCTACTTCCCGTTCTGGGCGTTCCCGTTCCAGCTGGATGCCGGTGGCTGCCGCTTCACCCGGATTCGCGACTGGCTGGCCGCCGTCTCGCCGCAGCCCGGGCTGACCCGGATTGCCGAGAGCGACCCCGACCCGAGTCTGTACTTCGTGCCGGCCCGCAGCCTGTACGGCAGCCCCGACGCGGACCGCGCCTTCGAGCAGCTGGTCGGCTGGGCAGCTTGGCGACAACCGCGCCTGCTGCGCGAGCGACCCGTGCCGTGCGAGCGCGCGCGCTTTGCGGGTTCGGACCTGTCGGCTGCGGAGGCGGCGGAGCTGGCGCGCTATGCGCTGGTGGGTCTGCACGACAACGCCAGCACCCGGCGGCTCAACGGACGGAACTTCGCGGAGTTGATCCGGGACGCGACTCTGGAGCTCGGGCCGCCGCGCCTGGCCGTGTTGCCGCTCCCGCTGCAGCGAGGCGTGTGGCGCGCCGAGGGCCTGCGCGGCGTCGTCTCGGGCGGGCTGCTGACGGGCGATCTGCCGCTCGCACGCGCCACCCTGAGTCACGGCTTGGCGCCCCGCGCACGCGTCTCAAGCTGACGGGCCCGCCCGCCGAAGCCGGCATGGGAAAGGAGCGCCGCCTTTGACCGACGCACGCGACGCAATCTTCGGGCAGCGGAATTGGCTGGAGAGCTTGGTGCAGCGCATTCCGGGCTTCCGCGGCTACTACGGCAACGAGAACCGGCGCGAGGCCGACCGCCTGCTCCGCGAGTTCGCAGTGCGCCGGCTCGACCGCTTGGTGACCCGGCTCCACGAAGACAACAAGGACGCGCCGCTCGAAGAACTCCAGGAGCGCCGCGAGCGGATCACCGAGCTGGAGACCGTGCGCAACGAGCTTCGCTTCGCGGACCAGGGCTACTCCGGGTTCTTCAGTGAGATCAAGTGGGACTCGAGCGCGCTGCTCGAGGCCGTCTACGAGCGCGACGCGGAAATCGTCGACAGCGTGGTCGCCCTGGCGGTCACGGTCGAATCTGGCGATTGGCGCATCTCGGACCTGCGCCGCGAGCTACGCTCGTTGCGCCGGGCGATCGAGACGCGTCGCGACGCCATCCAGGGCCTGCTCGAGGAGTAACGCATGTCGCAGTTCATCGAGGTCATCGACTCGCTCGACCGCTCGCCGGAGACGATCGTGTCGCGCTTCCCAGAGCGGGGCACGGCCGACATCAAGCTCGGCGCGCAGCTGGTGGTGCGCGAGAGCCAGGCCGCGGTGTTCTTCCGGGACGGTCGCGCGCTGGACACCTTCGGACCGGGCCGCCACACGCTCTCCACGCTGAACATCCCCGTGCTCACCAAGCTGCTCTCCTTGCCCACGGGCTTCCAGAGTCCGTTCCAGGCCGAGGTGATGTTCTGCAACCTGAAGACCTTTCCGAACCAGAAGTGGGGCACGGCCGAGCCGATCCTGTTCCGGGACAGCGAGCTCGACATGGTGCGGCTGCGCTCCTTCGGGATCTTCTCGTTCCGCGTGTCGAACCCCCAGGTATTCACGAACACGCTGGTGGGGACGGTCGGCGAGTTCACCACGGACGCGGTCTCGGGCTTCTTCAAGAACGTGATCGTCTCGCACGTCGCCGACTTCCTCGGCGAGCACCTGCGCACCCTGCTCGACCTGCCGCAGCTGTACAGCGAGCTGTCGGCAGGGATCGAGGCACACGTGATCCAGGAGTTCGCGAAATACGGCGTGTCGATCTCGGACTTCAAGATCCTGTCGATCTCGCCGCCCGACTACGTGCAGGAAGCGATCGACAAGCGCAGCGCGATGGCCGCGGTAGGCAGCATGGACGACTTCATGCGCTACCAGGCGGCGCGCGCAATTGAGCAGGCCGCCGGCGGGGACGGCTCTGGCGGGGGCGACGCCGGCTCCGGCGGCCTGGCCGGCGCGGGAATCGGCGTGGGCGCCGGGCTCGGCATGGGCGCCGGGATGGCTGGACTGGTCTCCCAGGCCTTCCAGCCGCGCGGCGCCCCCTGTCCGGGCTGTCAGACTCCGCTCGCGGCAGGGGCGCGCTTCTGCGCAGGCTGCGGCCGTGCGGTCTCGGCGGCTGCCGAGAGCTGCGGCTCGTGCCAAGAGCCCGTACCGGCCGGCGCGGGCTTCTGCCCGTCCTGCGGCGCCAGCCAGCAGCGCGAGCCGTGCGGCTCATGCGGGGCCGAGAACCCCGCGGGGGCGCACTACTGCGTGAGCTGCGGCACAGCGCTCGGCTCCGAGTAGGGCAGCCCCTAGAGCAGGAGGGCTGAGAGGTGCTGTAGGGCTCGCGCCATGCGGGGGCCGTACCAGGTGAGCAGTTCGCCCTCCACGACGTGGATCCGGCCGCTCTGCGCGGCCGGACAGCGCAGGCGCAGCAGCTCGAGCCGGTCGCTCTCGCCGAACGCGTAGGGTTCGGTCGGGAGCAGGATCACCTCGGGAGCGGCCTGCTCCAGCTCGGCCGCCTCGATGCGCGGGTAGCGCCCGGGCCGCCCCGCGAGCGGATTGCACCCGCCGCTCTCGTACAGCAGCGCATCGGCGAAGTTGTCGGATCCCACGGCCATGTACGGCGCCTTCCACACCAGCGCGATCACGGGTGTGCGCGGCTCGCGGATCCGGGCGCGCGCGGCCGCCCAGGCCTCTTCGATCTCCTCGACCAGCTGCCCCGCAGCCTGCTCCTGGCCCGTCAGCCTGCCCAGGGCAGCAATCTCCTCGAGTGCGCCGTGGACGGTGCGCGCGTAGGTCACGAACACCGGGATGCCGGCTTCTTCGAGAGCGCGCACGGTCGCGCGGCGGTTCTCCTCCTTGTTCGCGATCACCAGGTCCGGCCGCAGCTCCTGGATCCGGCGCAGGGACGGATTCTTGGTGCCGCCCACCTTCGTGGTGCCCGCGACCCCGCTCGCCGGATGCACGCAGTAGTCCGTAACACCGGCGACCCGGGCGCCTGCGCCCAGCGCGAACAGGGTCTCGGTGTGCGACGGCACGAGCGAGACGATGCGGCGCGGCCGGGCCGCGAGCGCGTGCTCGCGGCCCAGCGAATCGACGAGCTTCAGTCCTGCCACGGGTCGGGATCGTGCTCGAGCAGACTGCGCGTCTCGACGCCGAGCGCCTCGACCCACTCGAGCAGCCGCAGCAGGCCGGGCCGCTCGCTGGCTGCGTGGCCCGGGTCGACCAGCGACAGGCCCAGGTCGAGCGCCTCGCGGGCCGGGTGGTGCGTGAGATCTCCGGTCACGAGCACTTGGGCGCCGCGCCGTCGCGCCTGCGCGGCCAGCTCGGCGCCCGATCCCGGGACCACGGCGATGCGTTCGACCGGCCGCGCGAGGTCGCCCGCGACGCGCGGCGCGCGGACTTTCAGGGCGCTGGCCACCCGCTCGGCAAGGGTCCCCAGGGTGGTGCCTCCGGGCGCCAGGCCGATGCGCCCCACGAAGCCCTCCTCGCCGCGCCGCGTGTACACGTCGTAGGCCGGCTCCTCGTAGGGGTGCGCTGCGACCAGCGCGGCCAGCACGGACTCGAGCGCGGACCGCGGGGCCGCGAACTCGAGCCTGGTCTCGGGCTCGCGATTGAGCTTGTAGGCCTCGCCGGCCGCGGGACGCGTCCCCGCACCGGCGAAGAAGCTGCCGACTCCCTCGCTGCGGAACGAGCAATGCGTGTAGTTGCCGATGCGCGCCGCCCCGGCGGCCGCCACGGCCTCGAGCAGCGCGTCCGCCGCCTCGGCTGGAACGAAGGTCGCGATCTTCAGCGTCTCGGCGCCCTGCAGGGGTCCGAAGCGAACCGGGTCCTCCAGGCCCAGAGCCTCGGCAAGCGCGTCGGCGGCGCCGCCCGGCGCGGCGTCGAAGGCGGTGTGCAGCGCCGCCAGGGCGACGCCGGCTCGAGCCAGCCGCCAGGCGCGACCACCGGCCCCGCGGCCCACGAGCAACTCGCGGGTCGGCCGGAACAGCAGCGGGTGGTAGCAGAGCAGCAGGTCCACCGGCGCGGCCTCGAGCGTTGCGACCACGGACTCGGTCACCTCGTGGCACACGGCCAGCCGCGCCACGGG
>CAXMNF010000128.1:0-4698 GCA_964194645.1 uncultured Gammaproteobacteria bacterium | reverse complement strand
ATCAGCTGCGCCTGAACGCCTCCGATCTGACCAGCGCCAATCAGGGAAATCTTGGGTCGCGCCATCTTTACCTCAGCCCATGTTCTCGATGATGGCGTCGCCGAATTCCGAGCACTTGAGCTTGGTGGCGCCGTCCATCAGTCGGTGGAAGTCGTAGGTCACGCGCTTCTGCGCGATCGAGCGGGAGATGCCCTGCTCGATCAGGCGCGCGGCTTCGCCCCAGCCCAGGTGGTCGAGCATCATCACGCCCGACAGGATCAGCGACGAGGGGTTGACCATGTCCCGGCCGGCGTACTTGGGGGCCGTGCCGTGGGTGGCCTCGAAGATCCCGTGGCCGGTCAGGTAGTTGATGTTCGCTCCGGGCGCGATGCCGATCCCCCCGACCTGCGCGGCCAGCGCGTCGGACAGGTAGTCGCCATTCAGGTTCATGGTGGCGAGCACGTCGAACTCGCGCGGGCGGGTCAGCACCTGCTGCAGGGTGATGTCGGCGATCGCGTCCTTGACCAACACCTGGCCGCCGGGCGCTTCTCCGTCGCAGTCGTCCCAGCCGACCGCGCGCCCCTGGTACTCGCGGCGCACCAGCTCGTAGCCCCAGTCGCGGAAGGCGCCCTCGGTGTGCTTCATGATGTTGCCCTTGTGCACGAGCGTCAGACTCTTCCGGCCGTTCGCGAGGCAGTAGTCGAGGGCGGCGCGCACCAGGCGCTCGGTGCCTTCGCGCGAGACCGGCTTGATCCCGATCCCGCTGGTGTCCGGGAAGCGGATGTTCGTCACCTTCATCTCGCTGCGCAGGAACTCGATCAGCTTGCGCGCCTCGGGCGACTCGGCCGGCCACTCGATGCCCGCGTAGATGTCCTCCGTGTTCTCGCGGAAGATCACCATGTCGACGTCCTCGGGGCGCTTCACGGGGCTCGGCACGCCTTCGTACCAGCGCACGGGACGCAGGCACACGTACAGGTCGAGGATCTGGCGCAAGGCGACGTTGAGACTGCGCATGTCGCCCTTCTTCGAACCGATCGGGGTCGTGAGCGGGCCCTTGATGCCAACCAGACACTCGCGGAACACGTCGAGCGTCTCGTCGGGCAGCCAGGTCTTGGTGCGGTCCCAGGCCTTCTGGCCGGCCAGCACTTCGTACCAGCCGATCCGGCGCCCGCCGCCGAACGCCTTCTCGACGGCTGCATCGAACACGCGCACCGAAGCGCGCCAGATGTCCGGGCCGCTCCCGTCGCCTTCGATGTAGCCGATGCGCGGCTGGTCGGGCACGTCGAGCGTTCCGTCGGAACGGACGCGTATCAGACTTCCCTCGAGTCGCACCAGGTCTTTCGTGCCCATCCCCCGTCCTTCGCCGCGCGGCGCAGTATATGCTAGACGCGCGGCGCACGTCTTGCACCCACTGCGCCGCTCGTCTAGCTGCGTTCGGGCGGTTCGGCTGCCGCTGAGAAGGCCCGGCGAAGCTCGTCGTAGCTCTGGGTCACCGGATACTGAGGAAACTCTTCGATCACGTTGTCCGGCGGACGAAACAGGATCCCGGCGTCCGCTTCGGCGAGCATGCTCGCGTCGTTGTACGAATCCCCGGCGGCGATCGTGCGGAAGTTGAGCGCGGAGAGCGCGCGCACGGACTGCCGCTTCTGGTCGTCCATGCGCAGCCGATAGCCGCGCACGCGTCCCCCGGCGTCGATCTCCAGGTCGTGACAGAAGAGCGTCGGGTGTCCCAGCTTCTCCATCAGCGGACGCGCGAACTGGTAGAACGTGTCGGACAGGATCACGACCTGCCAGCGCGAGCGCAGCCACTCCAGGAACTCCACGGCGCCGTCGAGCGGCGCGAGCCCCGCGATCACCTCCTGGATCTGCGTGATCCCGAGGTCGTTCGCCTCCAGGATCTCGAGCCGGTAGCGCATCAGCTTGTCGTAGTCGGGCTCGTCGCGCGTCGTGCGGCGCAGCGCTGCGATTCCGGTGCGCTCGGCGACGTTGATCCAGATCTCGGGGACGAGCACCCCTTCGAGATCCAGGCAGGCGATGATCACGGCGGCGCGGAGGATAACGCACGGAGCGCGCCTGGCAGCTCGGCCAGACTCTCGATCCGGACGCTCGCCTGCGCCACCTCGGGTCGCCGGGCGTGCAGGATGCCCCAGGGCCCGCGCCGGATGAAGACCGCGACCATGCCCGCGGCGCGCGCGGGCAGCACGTCGTTGTCGAGGCGGTCGCCCACGTATGCGATCTCCCGGGCCGGAAGCCCGGCCGCCTCCGCCACGCGGCAAAAGAACTCGGGCGCCGGCTTCTCCACGCCCCAGCCCTCGGAACTCGCAACCACATCCACCGGCAGGCCGAGCTCCAACAGCAGCGCCTCGACCGCTCGCGGCTGGTTGCCGGCCAGGCCGAGCCGATAGCCCGCGGCCCGCAGCGCCTCGAGGCAGGGCCGGGCGTCGGGATACAGATCACGCGCGTCCAGCTCGAGCGGTACGCCGGCGGCTTCGCGCTTGCGCCGCTCTTCGGCCAGGTCGATGCCGGGTGCGACCAGATCGAAGGCCGCGCGGTGGTGCTCGCCGCGGGACACGACCGCTCCGATTGCCGCGAACATCGTGAGCCGCGGGACGCCCAGCCAGTCCGCCCACGAGCCCCAGTGCCGGGTCTCGTCCAGGATCGTCTCACCCACGTCGAAGAAGACCGCCCGCACCCGGGAGCCGGCGAGGCTCAGCGCGAGGCTCCCGAGGACGGCTTGTGGATCACCCCATCCTTCATCACGAACACCACGCGCTCGAGCTCGCTGATGTCGATCAGCGGATTGCGCGCCGTGGCGATCAGGTCGGCGGCCTTGCCCGGCTCGATCGTGCCGATCTCGCGCGACAGGCCGAGCAGCTCGGCCGCGTTCACGGTGGCCGCCGCAATGCTCTCCAGCTCCGTCATGCCCGCCTCGACCATGTACTGGAACTCGCGGGCGTTCTCGCCGTGCGGGCTCACTCCGGAGTCCGTACCGAAGGCGATGCGCACGCCTCCCGCGTGTGCGCGGCGCAGCGCGTCCTGGATCTGCGGGCCGACGCGCAGCGCCTTGACACGCACCGGCGGCGGGAAGAAGCCGGGTGTACGCGCACGCTCGGCCACGGTCTTGCCCGCGATCACGGTCGGGACCAGGAACGCGCCGGTCTCCTTGAAGATCTCGATCGAGCGGGCGCTCAGGTAGGTGCCGTGCTCGATCGAGTTCACGCCGGCGCGCAGCGCCGCGTTGATGCCGGCTCTTCCGTGCGCGTGCGCCGCTACACGCCGGCCCAGCAGGCGGGCGGCGCGCACGATCTCATCGAGCTCGTCCGAGAAGAACTGCTGGTCGGTTCCGGAATCGGTATTCGAGAGTACGCCTCCCGTCGCCGTCAGCTTGATCACGTCCGCGCCGCGCCTCACCTGGGCTCGCACTGCCTGGCGCACCGCGATCGGGCCGTCCGCGACTCCCTCGAGTGGCCCCGGCACGTCGAACAGGTCGTCGCGGTAGCCGAGCGTGCCGTCGCCGTGGCCGCCCGTGGGCGTGATCCCCTCGCCCGCCACCAGGATGCGCGGCCCCACCACGCTGCCGCGGCGGATCGCGTCGCGCAGTGCGAAGGCCGCGTCCCCGCTAGAACCCAGGTTGCGCACCGTCGTGAAGCCCGCAGCCAGGGTGCGGCGCGCGTACTCCACCCCGCGGATCGCCGCGTCCGCGTCGCTCTCCGTCACGCGCCGCAGGCGCGAGCCGGCGCTGTATTCGGACGTGATATGCGTGTGGGAGTCGATCAGACCGGGCAGCACGAAGCGATCGGAGAGATCCACCGTCTGCACCTCGGCCTGATCCGCACCCTCGATGCGGCTCGCCTCGACGAGTCCCGGCAAGACCTGGTCGATGCGCCCGCCCTTCACGACCACCGTGGCGTTGGCGAGCGCGGGCTGCGGCGGCACGGCCAGCAGCGCGCCGCAGTGCAGCACCAGCCAGCGCTCGCGCTCGCCATCGCTCTGCGCGTAGGCGCTCTGCACCAGCAGCAGGCTGACCAGGACGGCGATGGTGTTGCGCAGCAAGATGGCTCTCTTGGCTAGGACGCGGGCCAGTAGCGCTCCCGCACGCGCTGCCGGTAGATCTTGCCCGAGTCAGCCCGCGGCAGCTCGGCGTCGAAGTCCACGCTGCGCGGGCACTTGAAGTGCGCGATCCGCGCCCGGCAGAACTCGATCAGCTTGTCCGCCAGCGCCTTGTTCGGCTGCTGGCCGGGCTTCAGCTGCACCACCGACTTCACCTCTTCGCCGAACTCGTCGTTCGGCACGCCCACGGTTGCCGCGTCCCCGACCGCCGGGTGCATGAGCAGCACCGCATCGACCTCGGCCGGGTAGATGTTGACGCCGCCCGAGATGATCAGCTCCGAGGTGCGGCCGGTCAGGAACACGTAGCCGTCCCGGTCGATGTACCCCTGGTCGCCGAGCGTGAAGTGGTCGCCTCGATACGCCGACCCGGTCTTCTCGCGGTCCTTGAAGTACTCGAAGCGGCCCACCTCTGGCGCCTTGAAGTACACGGTCCCGACCGTCTCGACCGGCACCGGCCGGGCGTCGTCGTCCATCACCACCACCTCGGCCCCCGGCGTCGGGGCGCCAACGCTGCCGGGCTTCTCGAGCCACTCCTCGGGCGTGATGTAGGTGCCGCCGCCCTCGGTGGCGGCGTAGTACTCGTAGACCACCGGCCCCAGCCAGTCGAGC
>CAXMNF010000127.1:0-4017 GCA_964194645.1 uncultured Gammaproteobacteria bacterium | reverse complement strand
GTACCAGTCGGCAACCCGCGGTCTCCGTGGGTCTGTGGGCGGGCGGCCGATTCCCCGCCGCCGAGATCGCACCGTACGCAGCGGGCCAGCTGTTCGGCGGGGTGCTTGGCGCTGCGGTGCTCTACGTGATTGCCAGCGGAGCAGCAGGCTTCGACCTCGCGTCGGGCTTCGCCGCCAACGGCTACGGAGCCCACTCGCCCGGTGGCTACTCGCTGCTCGCGGGGCTGGTCGCCGAGGTCGTTCTGACCTTCATGTTCTTGATCATCATCCTGGGAGCGACCGACCGGCGCGCCCCCTCGGGTCTGGCGCCCGTGGCGATCGGCCTGGGGCTCACCCTGATCCACCTGGTCGGCATCCCCATCACGAACACATCGGTGAACCCAGCGCGGAGCACGGGGCCGGCGCTGTTCGTCGGCGGCTGGGCGCTCGCGCAGCTATGGCTGTTCTGGATCGCGCCACTTGCCGGCGCCGCCGCAGCGGGCTTCGCGTACCGCTGGCTGGGGGATGAGGGCTAGCAGGACGCCCGCCGGGCCGACGGGCCCTACCAGTAGCGAAGGTCGGTGTGGGGGCGTTCGCAGCGCAGGTCTTCCATGCTCCAGCGCAGCCAGCGCTCCTCGGGAACGGGCTCGAGCGTCTGGAGGCGCGCGGCGAGCGCCTCCTGGTAGTCGATCGGTACGCACAGGCAGTCGCGTCCGCGCTCGCGCGTGAGTGCGGCCAAGTGTGCGATCAGCCGCTCCATCGCGGCTTCGGCGCCGGCCTCGAAGCCCCAGTCGAGCAGCGCCCCTTCGCTGATGGTCCGCTCCTCGCCGCTCTCGCGATGCCGCCAGCGCTCGCGCAGGTTCGCGCCGCGGTCCCAGAGGCCGGCGCAGGCGACGATACGCCCGTTCTCTTCCAGCACCAGGTGGTCCGGCCAGGAGTAGACCGGCTGCCACCACTCGGGCCGCTCGCCCCAGAACCCCTCGTCGAGTACGGCCTCGAGAAACTCGACGGTGTAGGGCCGGAACAGGTCCTGCCCCGCGTGCGTGCGGTTGATCAGCTCGACGCAAGTCGGCAGGTCCTCCGGGCGGGTCGGCCGGATGCCCGCATCCTTGCCGCCTTCGCGCGCGGGGACCTGCCAGACGTGGATGGGGATGCCCGGCACCTCGCCTTCCTGCTGAGGCGTGCTGTCGAAGAACTCCGGGTTGTACTTCTTCCACCAGTTGACGACCGCAAAATTCTGGCTGCGCATGATGTCGTACTGCGTGGCGTGGCCGCGAGACACGCTCGCGGTCCAGGGCAGCCGCCGAACGAAGTCGCCGAGGCCCATGCGCCTGTGGGTATCGCGCACGCGCAGTGCCTGTCCGTAGGTGACGGCGATCCGCTGGCCCCGCACGAGCACGTTGCGTCGCGACCAGGACACGCAGGCCACGAGCTGCCGGTCCTGTTCCAGCACGGAGAGCGTCACGTTCTCCTGCAAGCGGAACTGCGCAAAGGGGTTCGGCTCGCGCAGGATCGTGATCTCGAAGTCGCCGATCCGCTCGGGCGCGTTCGCCCAGAGATCCGAGAGCGCCTCGCCGTCGTTCGTGGTGGCCTCGCGGCCGCGCAGGTCGCCGGCCACGAGCCGCTCGTGGAACGCCAGCATCCGCTCTGCCCCGGCTGCGTCGACCCACCACGCCCAGGAGCGCAGCGCAGAGGCGGTGACGCGGGCCGCAGCGATGCGGCTGGCCAAGTCTTCGGGCCAGCCGCGCTCCTTGGCGGTGGCCTGAAGCTCGTCGGAGAGTGGCGGACGCTGCTCGGCCATCTTGCGAGCATTCTACCCGAGCCCGGCGAGCGATCGTGCGCTCAGTTCGGGGATAGCTCCAGCCCCTGCAGGCCGCCCTCGGCGCGCCAATCGCGGAGCAGCTGGAAGAACTGCACCGAGCCGCCGCCGTAGAAGCCGTCCTGGGCGCTGCGCTCGCCGATCTTCCCCTCGTTGTTGTAGTAGCCGGGCGTGCAGGACTCCAGGAAGCTCGCGCCGAACCGCGCAAGCGCGAGGATCGTTTCGACCCAGCCCTGCTCCGCCTCCTGTGAGGCCTCGAAAGTCTGCACGTCGTTCTCGAGGCAGTGCCCGACGATGTAGGCGATGTGCTGGCTCTGCTCGTTCAGCATGTGCGGGTAGTTCACGGTGAAGCCGCTCTGCTGGGCGCCCATGATCAGGCAGTTCGGGAAGCCGCGGCTGTGCATGCCGTGCAAGGTCGACATGCCGCCCGACCACTTCTCGCTGAGCGTGCCCCCGTCGCGCCCGGTGATCTCGTAGCCCGCGCGCCGCGTGTAGGCGGTCCCGACCTCGAAGCCGGTGGCGTAGATCAGGCAGTCGACTTCATACTCCTGGCCTCCCGCCACGACGCCGCTCTCCGTCAGGCGCTCCACGCCGCGGCCCTTCGTGTCCACCAGAGTGACGTTCGCGCGGTTGAAGGTCTGCAGATATGCATCGTGGAAGCAGGGGCGCTTGCAGAATTGCCGGTAGTAGGGCTTGAGCGCCTCGGCGGCGTCCTTGTCCTGCACGAGCGAGTCCACGCGCGCGCGGATCTGCTCCATCTTCTGGAAGTCGGCGAGCTCCATCGTCTTGGCCAGACCTTTCGGAGACACGTCCCGTTTGTCGTCCTGCTGGACCATCACCAACAGCTTGCGAATGATGTCGGTCCAGCCGTCGTTCACGAGATCCTCTTCCTGGAAGCCGCCCGTGACCAGGATGTTGAAGTTGTCCATCCGGTGCTGGTGCCAGCCCTCCTTCAAGGTGGTCGCCCAGTCTGGATCCGTGGGGCGGTTGGCCCGGACGTCGATCGACGATGGCGTGCGCTGGAAGACCCAGAGTTGCTCGGCCGCCTCGGCCACGTAGGGCACGCACTGCACGGACGTGGCTCCGGTGCCGATGATGCCGACGCGCTTGCCGCGCAGACCCTCGAGGTTTCCGTCCCAGTCGCCGCCGGTGTAGTCATAGTCCCAGCGGCTGGTGTGGAACGAGTGGCCCCTGAAGCTCTCGACCCCCGGGATCCCCGGCAGCTTGGGTCGATTGAGCGGCCCGTTCGACATGACCAGGAAGCGCGCCTTCATGCGGTCGCCGCGGTTCGTCGAGACGATCCAGCGGGCGGCGTCTTCGTCCCAGCGCAGGTCGGTCGCTTCAGTCTGGAAGCAGGCGTCCCGGTACAGCTCGTACTTCCGGCCGATCGCCTGGCTGTGGGCCAGGATCTCGGGCGCGTGGGAGTACTTCTCCTTGGGGACGTAATCGAGCTCCTCGAGCAGCGGCAGGTAGATGTAGGACTCGACGTCGCACTGGGCGCCGGGGTAGCGGTTCCAGTACCAGGTGCCGCCGAAGTCGCCGCCCTTCTCGATCATGCGGATGCTTTCGACCCCGGCCTCGCGCAGCCGGGCGCCGGCCAGCAACCCGCCGAAGCCGCCGCCGATCACGAGCACCTCGACCTCGTCCGTGAGTGGCTCCCGCGTGAAGCCGGGCTCGACGTAGGGGTCCTCCACGTAGTGGGCAAACTCGCCCGACACTTCCAGGTACTGGTCGTTGCCGTCCGGGCGGACGCGCCGGTCGCGCTCCTGGCGGTACTTCTCGCGCAGCGCGTCCGGATCGAAACCGAGCTCAGGATCGGTGTTGGCTGTCGTCATGGTGCATTCCTGTACCGGTTGGGCCGGGTGTGCGTCAACCGGGTCCCCGGCAACTCGCGGGCCTGCTAGGCTTGACCCGGAGGAGGCGGATGAGCGAGCTCCGCATCGAGCCCACGGGGGCGACCCTGGGCGCCGTCGTGACGGGTGCCCGCCTGGGCGCCCTCCGGGAAGCCGAGTGGGCGGCGATCGAGGCTGCCTTCGCGGAGCACGCGCTGCTCCTGTTCCCCGGGCAGCACCTCTCAACTGGCGAGCAGGTGGCCTTTGCGCGGCGCTTCGGCGAGATCGAGCACCTGTTCGGCGACTCGGGCATCGTCCCGATCAGCAACCAACGCCGCGACGGCAGCCTGCTCCAGGATGGCGAGCCCGCCATGCAGATCATGCGCG
>CAXMNF010000126.1:0-3426 GCA_964194645.1 uncultured Gammaproteobacteria bacterium | reverse complement strand
GACTCACCATCTTATCGGATCTTGGAGGTCAACCGGCGATTGACGCACGCCTCATCTGCGCCATCGTTGTGTGGTGCCTCGCCTGTCCGACGCCGAGCTCGCCGAGATCACCCGGGTCACCATCGCGCACTACCAAGAAGGCGCCGAGGGATTCTGGGAGGGGACCCGCAACCACGACGTGTCCAAGAATCGCGACGCCCTGCTCGATGCGATTCCGGGCGAAGGGCCCTTCCGCATCCTCGACCTCGGCTGTGGCCCCGGCCGCGACCTGATCGCGTTCCGCGAGCTCGGGCATCAGCCGATCGGCCTGGACGGGGCCCGGGCGTTCGTCGAGATGGCCCAGGAGCGGGCCGGCGTCGAGGTCTGGCACCAGGACTTGTTGCGGCTCGACCTCCCCGATAGCGACTTCGACGGCGTCTTCGCGAACGCGTCGCTGTTCCACGCGCCGACCCAGGAGCTACCCCGGGTGCTGCGCGATCTGCGCGCCTGCCTGCGTCCCGGCGGCGTCCTGTTCGCCTCGAACCCGCGCGGCAAGAACGAAGAGGGCTGGCAGGGCCCGCGCTACAGCGCCTTCCACGACTTCGAGAGCTGGCGGGAAATCGTGCGGAACGCCGGCTTCCTGGAGCTCTCGCACTACTACCGGCCCGCGGGTCTCCCCCGCGAGCAGCAGCCCTGGCTTGCGACGTTGTGGCGGCGCCCGGAGGAGTGAGGGTCCGTTGCGGAACCGCTAGGATCCGCAATTGAATTGGGAGGGCCTCATGACAGCACTTGTCGTCTTCGGTGTCATTCTTCTGGTTCTCATCGTCTGGTTCGTGGGCGTGTTCAACAAGCTCGTCGCCCTCAAGAACCGCTACCAGAACGGTTTCGCCCAGATCGAGGTGCAGCTCAAGCGCCGCTACGACCTGATCCCGAATCTGGTGGAGACGGTCAAGGGCTATATGGCTCACGAGCGCGAGACATTGGAGGCGGTCATCGAGGCGCGCAACCGGGCGGCCTCGGGCCTTCAGGCGGCCGCCGGCAATCCCGGGGATCCCGAGGCCATCGCGGGGCTCGCTAGCGCCGAAGGCGTGCTGGGCGGGGCGATGGGGCGCCTCCTGGCGCTCGCCGAGGCCTACCCGGACCTCAAGGCCAGCGAGAACATGAAGCAGCTGACCGAGGAGCTCACCTCGACGGAGAACAAGGTCTCCTTCGCGCGCCAAGCCTTCAACGACGGCGTTACCCTCTACAACACGTACAAGCAGCGCTTTCCCGCGGTGGTCTTCGCCGGCATGTTCGGCCACACCCAGGACGCCTCGCTCCTCGAGTTCGACAGTCAGGCCATCGCCGAAGCGCCCAAGGTCTCGTTCTCGTGACCGCGTAGATGTCGACGCGTTTCTTCGAGAATCAGGACACGGCGCGCCGCAACACCAAGCGCCTGGTCTTCCTCTTCTGCCTCGCGGTGCTGGCGATCGTCGGCATGCTCTATCTGCTGGCGGTCGTCCTCACGGGGGTACAGCAGGATCCCTACACGGGCGAGATCGCCGTCGCCGTTGGCTGGTGGCAGCCCGAGCTGCTGGCGGGAGTGGCGCTCGCCACCCTCGCCATCGTCGCGGGGGGCAGCCTCTACAAGATGGCGCAGCTGCGCGGCGGGGGGGCCGTGGTCGCCGAGTCGCTCGGCGGGACGCTGGTCTCCTCGGACACGCAGGATCCGGACCAGCGGCGGCTGCTGAACGTCGTGGAGGAGATGGCCATCGCCTCAGGCATGTCGACCCCGCCGGTCTACCTGCTGGCGAACGAGCAGGGAATCAACGCCTTTGCCGCCGGCTTCACGCCGGGCGACGCCGTGATCGGCGTGACCCGCGGCTGCGTCGAGCAGCTGAGCCGCGACGAGCTCCAGGGCGTGGTCGCCCACGAGTTCAGCCACATCCTGAGCGGCGACACGAGCCTCAACATCCGGCTGATGGGCGTGATCCACGGCATCCTCATCATCGGAATCATCGGCTACTTCCTGTTGCGCTCCTCGATGTTCGCCGGCCGCGGCCGCGGAGGCGGGCGGGACAACAGCGGCCTCGCAATGCTGGCTGGGGGAGTGGGCCTGATGATGATCGGCTTCCTGGGGACCTTCTTCGGCAACCTCATCAAGGCCTCGGTGAGCCGGCAGCGCGAGTTTCTCGCCGACGCGTCGGCAGTTCAGTTCACGCGCAACCCCGACGGCCTCGCGGGAGCCTTGAAGACGATCGGCGGATTCGACGGCGGCTCGGTCCTGGAGAGCCCCAACGCCCCCGAGTCGAGCCACTTCTTCTTCAGCCAGGGACTGCGCGGCGGCTTGCAGACGCTCTTCGCTACGCACCCTCCCCTCGACGAGCGGATTCGACGCATGGATCCAAGCTGGGAAGGCGGTGCGCGCGGGGCGGTGTCCGGGGCGCGGCTCGCGGAGGGGGCGGCGGGCCTGGCCGGCGACACCGCCGCGGCACAGCCCGCGGGCTCGGGGCTCCCGGCGGCGCCCGAAGGCAGCGCCCTCGACCAGGTGGGCGAGCCCAGCGCTGCTCACCTCACCTACGCTGCCGCGCTGCTGCGGGATCTTCCGCCCGCGGTGCACACCGCGGCCCACGAACCCTACGGTGCTCGGGCCGTGGTCTACGCGCTGCTAATCGGTCGCGACGCGGACTGCCGCAAGCGCCAGCTCGAGCAACTCGCGCGCTTCGGCGAGGATGGGATCGACCGCGAGACCCTGCGTCTCGTGCCCGAGATCGAGAGCCTCGACGCGCGCTTCCGGCTGCCGCTCATCGACTTGGCGCTCCCGGCCCTGCGCGCCCTGTCGCCGTCCCAGTACAAGGCCTTCAAGACTAACGTGGGAGCCCTGGTCACAGCGGATCAGAAGATCGACCTGTTCGAGTGGACGCTTCAGCGCGTCCTGCTTACCCACCTGCGGCCTCACTTCGAGCACGTGCGCCGGCCCCGCGTGCGCCACAGCTCGCTGCGCCGGGTCACGTCTCCATGTGAAGTGGTGCTCTCGATCCTGGCCTACGCCGGCGGCCGCAGCGAGGAGCAGCGCCACGCGGCCTTCGCGCAGGGGGCGTCGCGGCTGCGCGACCTCGAGATCGAGCTGCTTTCCGTCGACCGCTGTGGTCTCGGAGATCTCGATCCCGCGCTCCAGCAACTGTCCCAGGTCGACGCCGCCAGCACCCAGCAGCTGCTGGCGGCCTGCGCCGCGTGCATCGCCGCGGACCGGCACGTGACACAGGCGGAGGGAGAGCTGCTGCGCGCCATTGCCGACGCCCTCGGCTGCCCGATGCCGCCCCTGCTGCCGGGCCAGCCGCTGGCCTGACCACTGGGGCGCGCGATCACGCGCCCGATCGGTTCCCGGGGCCGCGCTCCTCTCCGGCCAGGGCGGTGCGCACCTTCTTCACGAGCTGCTCGGGCTCGAACGGCTTGTGGAGGAAGTCC
>CAXMNF010000125.1:0-3997 GCA_964194645.1 uncultured Gammaproteobacteria bacterium | reverse complement strand
ACCGGCACGGTCAGTCCTTGACCCGTTCCTCGATGTAGGTGATCGCGTCCTGGATGGTCTGGATCTTCTCCGCGTCATCGTCGGGAATCTCGAGTCCCCACTCCTCCTCGAGGGCCATCACCAACTCCACGATGTCGAGCGAGTCGGCGCCCAGGTCGTCGATGAAGGACGCTTCGGGAACGACCTCTTCCGCGGAGACGCCGAGCTGCTCGATGATGATTTCCTTGATCTTGTCCTCGAGTGCTGCCATGTGACCTCCGTTGATCCCTTCTGCGGCTAGTACAGGCCGCCGTTTACATGTATGACCTGACCCGTAATGTAGCCCGCGTCGTCGCTGGCCAAGAAGCGTACCGCGTGCGCCACGTCCTCGACAGAGCCCAGCCGCGCCAGCGGGATGCGGGCCAGCAGGCCTTGGTGGACCTCTTCGCCGAGATCCTCGGTCATCTGCGTGGCGATGAAGCCCGGCGCGACAGCATTCACAGTGATCGAACGACTGCCGAGCTCCTGCGCGAGCGAGCGGGTCAGCGCCTCGACCCCGCCCTTGCTGGCGGCGTAGTTGCTCTGGCCCGGGTTGCCCATCTGCGCGACGACCGAAGACAGGTTGATGATGCGCCCCCAGCGGGCCTTCACCATCGGCCGGGCCACTGCCCGGCACAGGTTCCAGGTGCCGCGCAGGTTGGTGGCGATCACGCGGTCGAAGTCCTCGGGCTTCATGCGCAGGATCAGCTGGTCCTGGGTGACGCCGGCGTTGTTCACCGCGATCGCGACCGCTCCGAGCGCCTGGCTGACCTCGGCGAGCGCCGCCTCGACGGCTTCGAGTTCGGCCACGTCGCAGGCCAGCGCCAGCGCTCGCCCGCCCTGCTCCTCGATGTGCTTCACGGTGTCGGCGGCGCCCTCGGGGCTGGAGCGATAGGTAAGCGCCACCGCTGCACCGGCGCGCGCCAACTCCAGCGCGATCGCCTGGCCGATGCCGCGCGATCCGCCCGTCACCAGCGCGACCTTCCCCGCGAGCGGCAGCTCGCTCATGCAGCCACCTTTGCGACGGCGGCGAGCGCCGCCGGGACGTCGTCGAGCTTCTCGACGTTCGCCCGAGCCAAGCCGCGGTCGATGCGCGCCGCCAGTCCGGACAGCACCTTGCCGGGTCCGACCTCGAGCTCGAGCCGCGCGCCCTCCCCGACCAGCCGCTCCACGCACTCGACCCAGCGCACCGGCGCGCACACCTGGGCACGCAGGCGCTCGCGCGCCACGGCGCTCTCGCGGTAGGGCTCGGCGGTCACATTGCTGATCACCGGGGCGCGCGCGTCGCGAAAGGGTGTCTCTGCCAGCACGGACGTGAGCTTCTTCATGGCCGGAGCCATCAGCTCGCAGTGAAACGGAGCCGACACCTCGAGCGGGACTACGCGCTTGGCGCCGGCCGCGCGCAGCGCCTCGGCGGCGTCCTGCACGGCGGCCGCGCGGCCCGCGATCACCGTCTGCGCCGGCGCGTTCAAGTTCGCGGGCGCCACGAGGCCGTCGACGGCCGCGCATATGCGCGCGACCTCGGCCGCGTCGAGACCGAGCACCGCGCACATCGCACCCAGCCCCTCGGGCACGGCTTCCTGCATCAGCGCGCCGCGCTGGCGCACCAGGGCCACCGCGTCGGCCAGGTCCAGGGCGCCCGCTGCGACCAGCGCGCTGTACTCGCCCAGGCTGTGTCCGGCGAAGCAGGCCGGCGGGCTCGGCAGGCGCGGCTCCAGCACGCGATAGATCGCGATCGAGGCGGTCAGGATCGCCGGTTGGGTGATCTCGGTGCGCCGCAACTCCGCCTCGGGACCCTCGCTGATCCACTGCGACAGCGGTCCGCCGAACGCGTCGTCGGCTGCCTCGAATACCTCGCGCGCTTCGGAATGCGCCGCTGCAAAGTCAGCCGCCATGCCGACGGCCTGGGAGCCCTGTCCTGGGAAGACGACGGCGTACATCAGGGCAATCGCGCCAGAACCGGCCTAGAGGTCTTCCTCGGTCTCGACCGCGAACACCTGGCGTCCACGGTAGTGTCCGCAGCTCGGGCACACGCGGTGCGGTTCCTTGGGGTCGCCGCACCTTGGGCAGGCCGACAGGTTCGGCACGCTGAGCGCGTGGTGCGAGCGCCCCATCCGGCCCCGGGACTTCGACTTTTTCTTTTTCGGTTCCGCCATGTTCGTCTCCTGGCCGCTGCCGGGCCCGCTTCGCGCCTAGCTCGTACCGCGCCGTTTCTGCTCGAGCATCGCACCCAACCCCGCGAACGGGCGGGTCTTCACGTCCCCGGCACAGTGGCAGGGCTCCAGGTTGCGATTCGCACCGCAGGAGGGACATAGCCCAAGACAGCCCTCGGCGCAGCGGGGCTGCAGGGGCCAGTTGAACAGCAGCAGCTCGCGCAGGACGACGCCGAAGTCTAACTCGTCCCCGCGATAGCGGGCGATCTCGAGATCCTCGGGATCGAGTTGGATGCCCCCCTCGGGAGGCTCGGAGCCGGGCGGCAGCGGCTCGAGCAGCAGCTCCAGCCGTTCGGACAGCTCGTAGACATAGGGCTCGAGGCAGCGCCCACAGGCCAGCTCGACCGCACCGGACAGCGGCCCCCGGAAGAACAGGCGCTCGCCGAGCCGGTAGCCCTCGAGGTCGAGCTGCAGCGGCCGCGCCAGGCCGGACTCCGGATCGCGCAGGATCCCGCGATTGTCCTGCCACCAGGCGGGGCCGGCCTCGAGCCGGAAGCGGCGCCGGGCTTCGCCCACCTCCAGCAGTGCGATCGTGAGTTCAGCCATGGGGGCCGTCCAGGGGGAAAAGCGCCGCCTTCTCGGGCGGTTGGCCACGAGGGAGTAGGCCCGCAGCGCGTGGTTGTCAACCGCCCTCTGAGATAGCATGTGCCGCCGTGTCGGTGGTCACTCGCTTCGCGCCGAGCCCCACGGGCGTGCTCCACATCGGCGGGGTGCGCACCGCCCTGTTCAACTGGGCGTTCGCGCGACACCAGCAGGGCCGCTTCGTGCTGCGCTTCGAGGACACCGATCGCGCCCGCTCGAGCGCGGAGTCCGAGCAGGCCATGCTCGAGGCACTGGCCTGGCTGCGCATCGACTACGACCCCGTGCCAGGCTTCGAGGGGATCCCGCACCAGAGTGATCGCCTGCCCCGCTACACGGGCCTGATCTCCCCCCTGCTGGAGAGCGGCGCGGCCTACCGCTGCACCTGCACGGCCCAGGACGTGGAGCGCATGCGCGCCGAGGCCCGCGCCGCCGGGCGCGCCCGACTCGGCTACGACGGCAGCTGCCGCGACAAGAGCCTGGGTCCGGATCCGGGCGCCCCGTTCTGTGTGCGCCTGCGCGTACCCGACGACGGGCCCACACGCTGGGACGACGCGATCGCGGGACCTTCGGGCGAGGACGCCACGCAGATCGAGGACTTCGTACTGGCACGCGCGGACGGCACGCCGGTCTACCACCTGGCCGTCGTGGTCGACGACCACGACATGGGCGTCACACACGTGATCCGCGGCCGCGAGCACCTGCTCTCGACACCGCGCCAGCTGCTGATCTACCAGGCGCTCGACTTCGAGCCGCCCAGCTTCGCGCACGTGCCATTGCTGGTCGAAGCAGGCGGCAAGAAGCTGTCGAAGCGCCACGCCGCCGCGTCGGTGCAGAGCTACCGCGATCTCGGCTACCCGCCGGAGGTCGTGCTGAACTTCATCGCGCGGCTCGGCTGGGGGCACGGCGACCTGGAAATCTTCGACACCAAGACCTTCGCCGAGCTGTTCAGCCTGGAAGGCGTGGGCAAGAGCCCGTCTCAGGTGAACGACGACAAGCTGCGCGCCCTCTCGCAGCACTGGCTGAAGGCCTTGCCCGCCGAGACGCTGCACGCGTACGTGCAGCCGTTCCTCGATGCCGAGCTGAAGCGCCCCGTCGAGATCGACCCGGGCCTGGCCCACCTGCTCGACTTGCTGCGCCCGCGCAGCGAGACCCTGGCCGAAATGGCACACGGCGCGCGCTTCTAC
>CAXMNF010000124.1:0-18070 GCA_964194645.1 uncultured Gammaproteobacteria bacterium | reverse complement strand
AACGCCCGCGCCAGCAGCGCGGCGCCGCCGAGCGCGAGCAGCCCACCGGGCAGCCGCGCATCCAACCGGCGCAGCAGCACCACGATCACCGGCACGGCGAGCCCGAGCGACAGGCTGCGCGGATCGAGCCGCCCGAGGGCCTCGGCACCGGCCCGCACGAGCGGCCAGACCTGTGGCTCCAATCCCACAGCCGGAGTCGGCCGCACAACGACTCCGGCGAGCTGCGGGAGCTGACCCAGCGCGATCAGCAGGCCCACGCCGGAGATCAGGCCGGCCACCACCGAGTCCGACAGGAAGCGCGAGGCGCTGCCAAGGCCCAGCACCCCGATGCCGGCGAGCACCAGACCCGCGAGGAGCGAGACCTGCGCGACCAGGCCGAGTGGCACCGGAGCGCCGGCCGCCACGGCGGGTGCCACCACGGACAATCCGAGCAACAGCGCGACCGGCTGCGTCGGTCCCGTAACCAGATAGGGACTCGAGCCAAACAACGCCGCGACCAACGCTGGAAGCGCCGCCGCCCAGAGTCCCAACTCGAGCGGCACCCCGGCCACCAGCGCATACGCCATGCCCTGCGGCACGGCCAGCGCCGCCACCGTGAGACCGGCTACGAGATCGGGCAACAAGGTTGCGCGGGTGGTGCCGCGCAGGTGCGGAAGCAGCCGCCTGGCTCCGGGTTCGCCGTCCACGCGAGATATGTACGCTACCGGACCCGCACAGCAAGAGCGCGCGTCCTTGCACGACTCGCGCCAGTCGCACAATCGCCCGTCGGAACGGGCAGTTGCCCCCTCGCTTACTTTGCGCAAAGGCGAACCGAAGAAGGGGGTGGCTTGCTTCCCCGGCATCGGGAAGCTACTAGGGACGGACTCGAAAATCACGGAGACGGTGTGGGAAAGAGCTGTGTCATCACCGAGAAACCCTCCGTCGCACGCGACATCGTAGCCGCGCTCGGGGGGTTTCAGGAGCACGACGGCTACTGGGAGAGCGACGACTATGTCGTCACGTTCTCGGTGGGCCACATCGTCGAGCTGCTCTCTCCCGAGGACATCGATCCCACGTACAAGCGCTGGATCCTCGACAACCTGCCGATCCTACCCGACGAATTCAAGCTGAAGAAGAAGTCCGGTCAGTCGGACCGGATCCGCGTGATCAAGAAGCTGATCGAGCGCGAAGACGTTGAAGAGCTGATCAACGCCTGCGACGCCGGGCGCGAAGGCGAGTTGATCTTCCGCGAAATCGTCGAGTTCGTGGGCAAGCCCAAGCCCATGCGCCGGCTCTGGCTGCAGTCGATGACCACCGACTCGATCCGCGGTGGCTTCCGGTCGCTCGAGCCCGGCAGCGACTTCGACGGACTCGCCGCCGCGGCGGCCTGCCGCTCGCACTCCGACTGGCTGATCGGCATGAACGCGACGCGCGCACTCACGCGGCGCCTGCAGTCGCGACGTGAGAAGACCGCCTGGTCTGCGGGCCGCGTGCAGACCCCGACGCTCGCGCTCATCTGCGACCGCGAGCTGGAGATCCTGTCGCACCTGCCCCGTCCCTACTGGCGACTCGAGGCGCGCTTCGAAGCGGGCGGGAACGAGTACACCGGCGCCTGGTTCGACCCGGAGTTCCGGGCCCAGGAGAACCAGCCAGAGCTGCGCGAGGACCGCATCTTCGATGAGTCGCGCGCCCGCGCGATCGTCCCCGCCGTGGAGGGCCGGACCGGCCAGGCGCGCGAGACGCGCAAGCCGTCGCGTGAGACCTCTCCGCCGCTCTTCGACCTGACCAGCCTGCAGCGCGAGGCCAACCGGCGTCTGAGCTGGTCGGCCCGACGCACCCTGAACGCGGCCCAGCGCTGCTACGAGGCCCACAAGCTGCTCACCTATCCGCGCACGAGCTCGCGGGCGCTGCCCAACGACTACCGGGCGAAAGTGGACGAGGTGTTGACCAGCTTCGCCGCCGCCGGGCCGTTCCGCTCGGAAGCGGCCCGCTTGCGCGAGAAGGGCCTCGAGAATACCGCGCGGGCCTTCGACGACTCCAAGGTCACGGACCACTTTGCGATCATCCCGACCGGGCGCCTGCCCGACCGGGCGCTGTCGGGCGACGACGCGCGGCTCTTCGACCTGGTCTCGCGGCGCTTTCTCGCCGCCTTCTATCCGCCGGCCGTCTGGAATCGGGTTGAGCGGGTCACCGAAGTCGAAGGGCACTCGTTCCGCTCGCGCTCGCGAACGCTCGATCAGCCCGGCTGGCGCGCGGTGCTCGGCCAGGAGGAGCAGGAGGACCAGGCCCTGCCGCCGCTGGTGCCCGGCCAGACCGACGCCGCAGGCGTGGCGGCGCAGCTGCGCGAGGTCGAGCAGATCGACGAGCAGACCCGGCCGCCCGCGCGCATCACGGAAGCGCGCCTGCTCTCGCTCATGGAGAATGCCGGCAAGGAGATCGACGACGAGGATCTCGCCCAGGCGCTGCACGAGAAGGGCATCGGCACGCCGGCTACGCGCGCCGACATCATCGAGAACTTGATCGCGAAGGGCTACGTGGTGCGCATCGGCAAGGCGCTGCGGCCCACCGTCAAGGGTATTCGCCTGGTCGACGTGCTGCACCGCATCCACATCGACCGGCTGGCCTCGGCGGCACTCACCGGCGAGCTCGAGTTCCAGCTGAGCCAGGTGGAGGAGGGCAAGCTCTCGGCCGACGAGTTCATGAACGAGATCCGCACCTACACGGTGGAGATCGTCGACCGAGCCAAGAGCTTCGACTACGACGACCTGTATCCGGACGGCGAGCCGTTCGGGCAATGCCCGCAGTGCCAGCGCCCGGTCTTCGAACGCTCCTGGTTCTACCGCTGCAAGGAAGTGCCGGATGTCGAGAAGGACGACGACTGCACGTTCCGGATCTGGAAGGACAAGTCGGGCCGCTACATGGACCACAACACGGTGCGCATGCTGCTGAAGGAGGGCCGGGCCGGACCACTAGACGGCTTCTCGTACCGCGACGGCCGCACCTACAGTGCGATGCTCCAGCTAGAGGACGGCGAGCTGCGCCTCGAAGCCGTGGCCGGCACCGAGGGCGAGCGCACCAGCGACACGCCTGAATACGAGGTGGACGACCGCCCGCTGGGCAGCTGCCCGATGGACTGCGGCAGCGAGGTGATCGAGACGCCCATCGAGTTCATGTGCCGGAGGCGCGCCGAGAGCAGCGCGGCGGGCACCAAGAAGGATCCGCATCCGTGCTCCTTCGTGCTGCCGCGCACCGTCTGCCGGCGCGAGATCACACGCGACGAGGCGGAGCGCTACGTGGGCCAGAAGAAGACGGAGATGCTCGTCGACTTCACCTCGCGGCACGGGCGGCCCTTCTCGGCGATTCTGTTCGTCAAGGACAACGGCCGGCACGGCTTCGAGTTCGCCCCGCGCGCCGAGCGCAAGGGGGCGCCCCGCAAGAAGGGCGGACGCAAGAAGCCGGGCGGGAAGAAGACGACCCGCAAGAAGACCGTGCGCAAGAAGGCGGCCGCGAAGTCTGCGCGCAAGAAGTCCAGCCGGGCCGGGGCCGCCACCAAGAAGGCGTAGCCGGAGTCATCCGGTACACTTCCCGGCCCATGTCCGAGCACAGGTCGATCCGGCTGGGGCTCGTCCAGCAGGCCGCCGCCGAGGATCCGGCGGCGAACCGGAAGCGCGCCGAAGAGGCGATCCGTCGGGCGGCCGCGCGCGGCGCAGAGTTGGTCTGCCTGCAGGAGCTCTTCGCGAGCCGCTACTTCCCGCAGGAAGAGCGCGCCGAGCTGTGCGGCCTGGCCGAGCCGATCCCGGGCCCGACCAGCCAGCAGATGGCCGCGCTGGCCGCGGAGCTGGGCGTGGTGCTGGTGGTGCCGATCTTCGAGCGGCGCGCCGCCGGGCTGTATCACAACTCGGCTCTGGTGCTCGACGCGGATGGCTCGCAGGCCGGCCTGTACCGCAAGATGCACCTGCCGGACGATCCCGGCTTCTACGAGAAGTTCTACTTCACACCGGGCGATCGCGGCTTCGCGGCCTTCGACACGGCCGTCGGGCGGATCGGCGTGCTGATCTGCTGGGACCAGTGGTTCCCCGAGGCGGCGCGCCTGGTCGCGCTGGACGGCGCACAATTGCTGCTCTATCCGACCGCGATCGCCTGGCTCGACGAGGACGGCCCCGAGGAGCAGGCCGCACAGCGTGAGTCCTGGCGGATCGCCCAGCGCGCCCACGCGATCTCGAACGGCGTGTTCGTGGCGGCCGCCAATCGCGTCGGGCGCGAGGATCGGCTGCACTTCTACGGCAGCTCGTTCGTGTGCGACCCACAGGGCCGAATGCTCGCCGAGTCGCCGAGCGACGCCGAGGACGTCCTGCTGGTGGACTGCGACCTGGGCCGCATCGAGGCGCAGCGGCTCGGCTGGCCGTTCCTGCGCGACCGGCGCGTCGATGCCTATCAAGACCTCTCGAGGCGCTTCCGGCGCTAGTCATGCGCATGCCCGCCGAGTACGAGGCGCACGCCACCACCTGGCTGGTGTGGCCACACAACCCGGACACCTGGCCCGGCTGCCTGGCCGAGGCCAAGCGCGAGTTCACGGTGCTGGTCGAGACGCTCGCCGAGAGCGAACCCGTGCACGTGCTGGTGCAGGACGAAGACCAGCGAGCGCGGGTGGCCGCTGCACTGAACTCGTCAGCCACACTGCACGTGGTCCCGAGCGACGACAGCTGGATGCGCGACATCGGCCCCACCTTCGTGCACGACGCGGGCGGCCTCACTGCGCTCGACTGGACCTTCAACAACTGGGGCGGCAAATACCCGCCCTGGGATCGCGACGACCGGGTCGCGTCGCGCGTCGCGGAATTGGCCGGCACGCGACACCTGCGGGTCGGCATGGTGGCAGAGGGAGGGTCGCTCGAGGTGGATGGCCAGGGGACCCTGCTCGCCACGCGCTCCAGCCTGCTCGGCGCCACGCGCAACCCGGGGTGCTCCGAGGACCAGATCGCGGCTCGGCTCGGCGAGCTACTGGGCTGCCCGCGCATCATCTGGCTCGACGCCGGCCTGGCGGGCGATGACACGGACGGGCACATCGACAACCTGGCTCGCTTCGTAGCCCCGGGGCGCGTGGTCTGTGCAGCCGAGGACGACCCGTCCGATCCGAACCACGAGCCGCTCGCGGCCTGCCGGGAGCGCCTCGAGCAGGCCGTCGATGCGCGCGGTCGACGCCTGGAGGTCGAAACCCTGCCCATGCCCGAGCCGCTCGCGGCCGAGGGCGTCCGGCTGCCGGCGAGCTATGCGAACTTCTACATCGCGAACCGGGTGGTGGCGGTCCCGCAGTTCGGCGGGGCGGCGGACCGCCGCGCCCTCGAAGTCATCCAGAAGCTCCTGCCCGATCGGCCGGCGCGCGGTGTACCGGCGCGCAGCTTGCTGCGCGGACTCGGCACCCTGCACTGCCTGACCCAACAGCAGCCCGTCGACCCCGCGTGAGCCCGGGACGCGCGTACCTGGCCACCTTGATCGGGGCGCTCGGCATCTCGACGGCGCCCATCCTGTTCTCGCTGGCCGATGTGCACCCCACGACCGGCGCGGTCTGGCGCTTCCTCTACGCGCTCCCGGTGCTGCTGCTGCTGTGCCTGTGGCGCGGCCGGGGCGCCCTGCGCGAGCGCGCCTGGCTGCCGTTCGCAGCGCTCTCGGGCGTATTCTTCGCGGCCGACATGGCCCTCTGGCACCACTCGGTCGTGTTGATCGGCGCGGGGCCGGGAACCCTGCTCGTGAATACGCAGGTGCTGTGGGTGGCCCTGTTCGGTCTGTGCTTCCTCCGCGAACACCCGTCGCGGGCGTTCTGGCTGGCGCTGCCGGTCGCCTTCGCGGGCGCCTTTCTGCTCGCAGGCGGCGGCCTCGGCGGGATTCCGGGTGCGGACAACCGCATGGGGCTGCTGGCCGCGGCCATCGCCAGTCTTTGCTACGCGGGCGTGCTGATCACCTTGCGCCAGTCTCAGCGGGCCTCGAGCGTGGCGCCCGAGCTGACGCTCGCCGTCCAGGTGTGCGTGGCCCTGGCCCTGCTCGCCGGCGTCGGCTTCGCCGAGGGCTCGCTGCCCGTGTCGCTCGCAAGGTGGCAGCACGGCTGGCTCGCGCTGCTCGGGGTGGGCGTACAGGCCCTCTCCTGGATCCTGATCACGACCGGCCTGCGCGAGCTTCCTGGGCACCACGGAGCCTTGATCCTGGTCGCGCAGCCGGTCGGGAGCCTGCTGCTGGGCTGGGCGATCCTCGACCAGTCGCTCTCGCCACCGCGGGTCGCCGGCGCTGCGCTGATCGTGGCGGCGATCCTGCTCGCGGTGCTCTCCGAGCCGCGATCGTCTACCGTTCGCGCCAATGGCGAAGCTGCGTGATGGGGAGTTCGCGAAGTACCACGGGCTGGGCAACGATTACCTGGTGATCGACGGCGCGCGCTTCGGCGCACGGCTCACGCCAAAGCGCGTGCGCGCACTCTGCGAGCGAAACCGCGGACCGGGAGCGGACGGAATCGTGGAGCTGGTCCCGTCGCGGCGCGCCGACTTCGGGCTGCACATCCACAACCCGGACGGCTCGCGCGCGGAGAAGAGCGGAAACGGCCTGCGTATCTTCGCGCGCGCCCTCTACGACCTGGGTTACACGCGGCGCACGCAGCTGCGCCTGGAGACGCCCGGCGGGATCGTCGAGGCCGAGCTCGTGCTGCGCGGCGGAGCCATCGACCAGATCCGCGTCGAGATGGGCCGTGCGCGCTTCGCAAGTCCCGAGATCCCGGTCGCCGGTCCGGCGCGCGAGGTGCTCGATGAGCCTCTGCAGATCGGCGCGGAAGTGCTGCAGATCAGCTGCGTGTCGGTCGGCAACCCGCACTGCGTGGTGTTCGTCCCGGAATTGTCCCGCAAAGAGCTGCTGCGACTCGGACCCCAGCTCGAGCGGCACCCGCTTTTTCCGCAACGCATCAACGTACAGCTCGCGCGCGTGGTCTCGCGGCGCACGATCGACGTGCTCGTCTGGGAGCGCGGCGCGGGCGAGACCCAGGCGAGCGGCACCTCGAGCTGCGCGGTGGCCGCGGTGGCGCGGCGCCTCGACCGCGCAGGTCCGCGCGTGGCGATCCGGCTACCGGGCGGCACCCTGCCGGTCGAGGTCGCTCCCGACTTTTCGCTGCGGCTGGCCGGCCCGGCCACGCCCGTGTACCGCGGCCGCCTGCTCTAGCGCGGCGCGTAGTCGACCAGCACGGGCGGCTCGAGCGCGGGATCTTCGAGCAGCCGAAGGGCCGCCTCGAGCACTGCGTGCTGGCGCTCGGGCTCCCCGGGCGCGTCGAGCGGGTAGCCGTGCAGGAACGGCACGAAGAGCGCCCGCGGGGGCCGCACGGCCAGTGCCACCTCGCGCAGCAGCTGCAGCGCCACGGTCGCGATCCCCTGGCGCTCGAGCTCCGCCGCCGCCAGGCCCACGGCCTGGTTGCACATCGGTCAGACGGGCACGAGCAACGCCACATCCACCTCGTCCGACACGAGCATGCGCGCCGCCTGGGGCGCACTGTGCTTCACCAGCCGGCCGGGTGCGGTGATCGAGCCCATGAACGACAGGTGCCGGTGGTTCGCCGAACCGATTCGCCCGCGCTCGGCGAGCTCGCGCAGGCGCTCGATGGGAAGCGCCAGGTTCGGGTCCGCGCGCACGCCGGCGTGGTCATAGGACTCGCTGCGCTGCGCGTCGATCAGGTGCGACACGTCGGTGTTCGCCGGGATCTCGCGGAAGCTCGTGTCGCCGCCCCGTACGGACTCGTCGAAGAGCGGCTGCTCCGGAAGGACCAGGCCGGCGCTCGAAACCAGCGCAACCCGGCACTCCGCCAGCGGCTTCGCCAGGCGCGTGAACGGCACCGGATCGACGCGTCGCCAGCGATACGCCTTCAAGAACATGCGAACCGAGAGCGAGAACTCCGACAGATCGCCCATCAGTCGGCCGCCACCACGAAGAACACGCCCAACACCATGAACAGCACGCCCGCCCCGCGCCGCAGCCATACTTCGGGCACGACGCGGGTCACGGCATCGCCGAGCAGCACCGCCAGCGCCGTGGTGGCAATGAGCGCCAGCGACGCCCCGAGGAACACAGCGAGACGAGAGGTCCCGCCCGCAGCGAGCCCGAAGGTGGCGAGCTGAGTCTTGTCGCCGAGTTCGGCCAGGAAAATCAAGGCGAAGCTCGAGGCGAAGAGCTTCCAGTCCATATGCGGTACTCCTTAGAGGTGCGCCCGGCGCAGGCGTAGCGCGTTCGAGATCACCGAGACCGAACTGGCGCTCATCGCGGCCGCGGCCAGCATCGGCGAGAGTAGCAGTCCCGTGAACGGATAGAGCGCACCGGCCGCGACCGGGACGCCGAGCGCGTTGTAGACGAAGGCAAAGAACAGGTTCTGGCGGATGTTGCGCAGCGTCGCCTGTGACAGGCGGCGCGCGCGCACGATACCTCGCAGGTCTCCGCGGACCAGGGTGACTCCCGCACTCTCCATCGCAACGTCGGTGCCCGTGCCCATGGCGATGCCCACGTGCGCTTGCGCGAGCGCGGGTGCATCGTTGATGCCGTCGCCTGCCATGGCGACGATCCGGCCCTCGGCCTGCAGGCGCCGCACCGCCTCGGCCTTCTGGTCCGGCAGTACCTCGGCCTGCAGGTCGTCCAGGCCGAGGCGCTGCGCCACCGCCTGCGCAGTGCGGCGCTTGTCTCCGGTCAGCATCACGATGCGCAGGCCGGCGCGCTGCAGCTGCTCGATCGCCTCCGGGGTCGATGCCTTGACCGGATCCGCCACGGCCAGCGCCCCCGCGAGTTTTCCGTCGCACGCCACGAGCATCACCGTCTGGCCCTCGGCACGACGCGAATCGGCCTGCGCGTCGAGGCCACCGGAATCGACACCCAGCCGATCGAGCAGCGCGCGGTTGCCGAGCGCCAGCTCGTGTCCGTCCACCCGGCCCGTGACGCCGAGCCCCGTGCGCGACGCGAAGTCCGTGGCAGAGCCGAGCTCGAGCCCGCGAGCCTCGGCGCCGGCCACGATCGCGGCCGCCAGCGGGTGCTCGCTGCCGCGCTCCAGGCTGGCAGCCAGGCGCAGCAGCTCGCGCTCGTCCAGGTCCCCCACCGGCTCGACGGCCACCAGCACCGGCCGTCCCTCCGTGAGCGTACCCGTCTTGTCGATCACCAGGGTGTCGACCTTGCGCAGCAGCTCGATCGCCTCGGCGCTCCGGAACAGCACGCCCGCCTGCGCAGCACGCCCGGTCGCGACCATGATCGACATGGGCGTGGCCAGACCGAGCGCACACGGACAGGCGATGATCAACACAGCCACCGCATTGATCAGGGCGTGCGCCATGCGTGGCTCCGGCCCGAGCGTGGCCCACAGTGCGAACGCCAGCACGGCCGAGCCCAGTACGGCCGGCACGAACCAGCTCGCTGCAAGATCGGCCACGCGCTGGATCGGGGCACGGCTGCGCTGGGCATCCGCCACCATCTGCACGATGCGTGCAAGCAGCGTCTCGGCGCCCACCCGCTCCGCTTCGATCAGCAGGGCGCCGCTGCCGTTCAAGGTGGCGCCGATCACGCGCGCGCCCGCGCCCTTCTCCACCGGGATCGGCTCGCCCGTCACCAGCGACTCGTCCACTGCGCTGGTCCCCTCGAGCACCCGTCCGTCGACCGGAACCTTCTCGCCGGGCCGCACGCGCAGGCGATCGCCGGGCTGCACGTCCTCGAGCGGAACGTCGTGCTCGCGGCCATCGCGCTCGATGCGACGCGCCGTCTTCGGCGCGAGCCCGAGCAGCACCAGGGTGACGATCACGGCGGCCGCCTCGAAGTAGACCGCGACCTCACCGGTCCCGGCCCGGAACGAGGCCGGGAACCAGTCGGGCGCGAGCGCCGCGCACGTGCTGTACGCGTATGCCGCACCGGTCCCGAGCGCGATCAGGCTGAACATGTTGAGCTGGCGCGAGACGAACGAGGCCCAGCCGCGCGCGAAGAACGGCCAGCCACACCACAGTACGACCGGCGTGGACAGGCCGAGCTGCAACCAGGCCAGGCTGTGGCGCGAAGCCAGCGCGGTCAGGGGATCGCCCGGCCACATCTCGGACATCGCGATGGCGAACACGGGCAAGGTCAGCGCGAGCGCGATCCAGAAACGGCGCGCCATGTCGGCCAGCTCGGGGTTCGGCCCTTCGTCGAGCTGCGGCGCCAGTGGCTCGAGTGCCATGCCGCAGGACGGGCAGTCCCCGGGTCCGTCGCGCAGCACCTCCGGGTGCATCGGGCACGTCCAAGTCTGGCCCGGACCCGACGCCTCGCTCAAGGGCTGCCTCCCGTCCTGCTTTCGCGCTAGCGCGCGCGGATGTGTGCGTAGCGCGAGAAGACTTCCATCAACTCGGAAATCTTCTGCTTGCGCTCGCGCGGGCGGCCGCTGGCCAGCGCGTCCGCGACACAGGTCTCGACGTGCGACTCGAGGACGACCTTGCCCACCTGGTCCAGGGCCGCGCGCACGGCGGCCACCTGCAGCAGCACGTCGACGCAGTAGCGATCCTCGCCAACCATTCGCTCGATGCCGGCGACCTGGCCGGCGATCCGGCGCAGGCGCGTAGTCACCTTCTGCTTCGTGTCAGCGTCCATCACGGTGCTTGACCTATACCCAGAGGGGGTATAGTGTCAAGCTGCGCTTACCGCTGGCCGCAGAGGAATCAGATGTCGCGCCTCGCACTCACCATGGCCGCTCTGTTCGTACTCCAGGGGCCCCTGTGCGTGCTGCACTGCCTGGCGGGCCCGGCCGAGGCGAGCGCGGCTGTGCCGGCCTGTCACGCCGCGGCGCCAGCCGCGGATGCGCCGGCTGGCGAGGCTCCAGCGGACCGTCCAGACGCTCCGCTCGAGCATTGCGCGGAGCTCTCGCAAGCACTCTCTCCGGAGGGATCGACCCTCGACAGCGGGGCGCATTTAAGCGCCGTTCTCGCGCCGCTCGCCCCCGCCTTCTTGGCGCCTTCCGCGCCGCTGCCGCGAGCGCCGCTTCGCACTGAAGCGCGTGCGCGGCTGTACCTGGCGACCTCGCAGCTCCTGCTCTGAGCGACCGCCCCGCTTGTGGAGGTGGGCCCGCGCTCCGTGCGCGGGCCCGAGGTCGTTTCACGGATCGCTGTGGAGAGGTTCCATGCGTAGTGCTTCATTCATCCCCCGAAGGGGCGTATGGCTCGCGGCGCTGCTCGCGCTCGGCGCGTCTGCGCCGGACCCGGCCGGCCCGCCCCCCGCGCCGCTGACGCTCGACTGGTGCCTCGAACGCGCCCGCGAGACGAATCCCGCCCTGGCGGTGTCAGCCGCGAGCGCCGCTATGGCCCGCGCGCGCGCCGGCTACTCCGGGTCTCTCGAGGACCCGCGTATCAGCTACGAGGCCAGCAACGTTCCGGCCCACGACCGCGACTTCGACTCGACGCCGCTCTCCGGCCACCAGCTGATGCTGCGCCAGAAGCTGCCGTTCCCGGGCCTGCTCGGGCAACGCGAGCAGGCCGCGCGCGCCGGGGCCGACGCTGCGGATTCCGACCTCGGCGACCGCCAGCGAAGCGTGGCGGCCGCGGTCGAGGCCGCCTGGGCCGGGCTGGGTTTCGCGCAGCGCGCGCTGGCGATCACCGAGCGCAACGTCGACCTGCTGCGCCAGCTGACGCGCATCGCCGAGAGCCGCTACCGGGTCGGCTCGGGCCTGCAGCAGGACGTGCTGCGCGCCCAGGTCGAGCTGACCCGTCTGATCGAGGAACGGCTGGGGCGCGAGGCGGACGTGGCCTCGGCGGACGCGCGGCTCGGTGCGCTGCTCGACCTGCCCGGCACGGACCCCATGCCCGAGACCGCTGCGCTCGAGGAAGCGGCGCCGGTGCCGCCGCTCGCCCCGCTGCTGGAGCGCGCACCCGAGCGCAACCCGCGGCTCGCCGCGTTGCGCGCGCGCGTGACGCAGGCCGAAAAGCTGCGCGCCGCGACGCAGCTCGAGAGCTACCCGGACTTCGACCTGTCCGCGGGCTACAGGGTCCGCGAGAGGGTCGCCGGCGACGCCGTGAACGGCGACGACTTCCTGTCGGCGGGCGTTACCATCCGCCTGCCGATCGACCGAGGCAAGTGGCGCACGCGGGTGGCCGAGCAATCCGCGCTGCTGCGCCGCGCGCGCGCCCAGTACCGGGCCGAGCGCAGCGAGGTACGGGCGCGCGTGCTGGACACGCACGCCGCCCTGGTGCGCTCCGACCAGCAGAGCATCCTGGTCGCGACCGGACTGCTGCCGCAGGCGCGCCAGTCGCTCGACTCGAGCCGCTCGGGCTACGAGGTCGGCCGCGTCGACTTCCCTAGCCTGCTCGACAGCCAGGTGCGCCTGCTCGAAGCCGAACTGCGCCTGGTGCGTCTCCAGGCCGAGCGCCGCTCCGCCTTTGCCGCGCTCGAGTCCGCGGTCGGGGAGGTGCTGCGATGAGGATCCGCATCGTCCTCGCGCTGGTGGCTCTGGTGGGCCTGGCACTCTCCGTGGGCTGGTGGTCGCGCGGCTGGCTAGCTCCCGACGCAGCGCCTGCGCCGGGCCAGATGGCGAGCACCGAAGGCTCGTGTCCCGGCGGCGCCGAGCCGCTCTACTGGAAGGCACCGATGGACCCGACCTATGTGCGGCACGGTCCCGGCAAGTCGCCCATGGGCATGGACCTCGTGCCGGAGTGCCCGCCCGCGGGCGGGGCGACCCCGGAACGCGAGGGGGTGATTCGCATCGACCCTTCGGTCGTACAGAACATCGGGATGCGGAGCATGCGCGTCGAACGCCGCGACCTGGCGCGCAAGATTCGGGCGCTGGGTCGCGTGGCCTACGACGAACGGCGCGTCAGCCACGTGCACACGAAGGTCCAGGGCTGGGTCGAGACGCTGCACGTCGACTACGTGGGGCAAGAAGTGCGGCGCGGTGAGCCGTTGCTCGGCATCTACTCCCCGGAGCTGGTTTCGACGCAGGAAGAACTGCTGCTCGCTGCGCGCTACCGCGACCAGACACGCGGGAGCCCCTTCCCGGACGTGAGCGAGTCCGGCGAATCGCTCTTCGAGGCCGCCCACCGGCGCCTGGAGCTCTGGGACATCCGGCCGCGCGACATCGAACGCCTGCTGGAGACCGGCAAGATCCAGAAGACGCTCACCCTCTACGCGCCGACACCCGGGGTGGTTACGATGCTCGGCGTGCGCTCCGGCATGGAGGTGCAGCCAAACCAGAACCTGTACACGATCGCGGACCTGTCGAAGGTCTGGGTGCTGTCCGACGTGTACGAGGTGGAGCTCCCCTGGGTGCACGTCGGGCAGCGCGGGACAGTCGAACTCAGCTACCTGCCGGGGGTGAGCTTCAGCGGAGAGGTGACCTTCGTCTCACCCTTGCTGGATCCCAAGACGCGCACCGCCCAGGTGCGCCTCGAGCTGGACAACCCGGAGGGCCGCCTGAAGCCCGAGATGTTCGCGAACACCACCATCGAGACCCAGGCGAGGCCGGACGTGCTGGTCGTGCCCAGCGAGGCGGTGCTGCGCTCGGGACGGCGCAGCGTGGTGATGCTCGACCTCGGCGAGGGCCGCTTCGCGCCGCGCGAGGTGGAGCTCGGACTCGACTCTGGCGACGGCTGGACCGAGGTGAGCGCGGGCCTCGAGGAAGGCGACGACGTGGTCGTCTCCAGCCAGTTCCTGCTCGATAGCGAGAGCCGGCTTCAGGAGGTGGTGCGCAAGCTGCTCGCGCAGCCGCCGCCGCGGGACGAGCCGGCCGCGCAGCCCGAGGCGGAGCCGCCCGCCATGCCGTCCATGCCGTCCATGGAGCACGAACGCCAGCCCGGCGAGGTCCGCTAGCCATGCTGGCGCGGCTCGTAGCGCTCTCGGCGCGCAACCCGGTGCTGGTCGCCTGCGCCTCGCTCGCGCTGCTGATCTGGGGCGGCTGGGTGATCGTGCAGATGCCGATCGATGCGATTCCCGACCTGTCCGACGTGCAGGTAATCGTGCTCACGGAGTACCCGGGGCAGTCCCCGCAGGTCGTCGAGGACCAGGTCACCTATCCGCTCACCACGGCCATGCTGTCGGTGCCCTACGCGAGCGTCGCGCGCGGCTACTCGTTCTTCGGGCTCTCGTTCGTGTACGTGATCTTCGAGGACGGAACCGACTTGTACTGGGCGCGCAGCCGGGTGCTCGAAGCCTTGAACTTCGTGTCCTCGCGCCTGCCCCCGGGCGTCTCGCCGACGCTCGGGCCCGACGCGACGGGCGTGGGCTGGGTCTACCAGTACGCCCTGGTCGACCACAGCGGACTGCGCGACCTGTCGGAGCTGCGCTCGCTCCAGGACTGGCTGATCCGCTACCGCTTGCAGACGGTGCCCGGGGTGGCCGAGGTGGCCAGCGTCGGCGGCTTCGTGCGCCAGTACCAGGTCGAGGTCGATCCGAACGCGCTGGTCAGCTACGGCGTTCCTCTGGCGCGCGTGAGCGAGGCCATCCGGCGCAGCAACCGCGAAGTGGGCGGGCGCCTGGTCGAGATGGCCGAGACCGAGTTCATGGTGCGCGGACGCGGCTACGTGCGAAGCGTGGCGGACCTGGAGTCGATCGTGGTGGGCGGCGACGGGCGAGGCACGCCGGTCCTGCTCAAGAACGTGGCGACCGTGAAGCTGGGTCCCGAGCTGCGGCGCGGTCTCACCGACCTGGACGGCGAGGGTGAGGTGGCCGCCGGCATCGTCGTGATGCGCTTCGGCGAGAACGCAAGGGCGACCATCCGGCGCGTGAAGGAGGAGCTGGCCCGCATCCAGGAAAGCCTGCCCGAGGGCGTCGAGATCGTGACGGTTTACGACCGCTCGCCCCTGATCGAGCGGGCCGTGAACAACCTGCGCGAAAAGCTGATCCAGCAGTGCGCGATCGTGGCGTTGATCTGTCTGGTGTTTCTGCTGCACCTGCGCAGCGCCCTGGTCGCCATCGCCGTGCTGCCGCTGGGCATCTGCTTCTCGTTCATCGTCATGTACTACCAGGGCATCAACGCGAACATCATGTCGCTCGGCGGCATCGCCATCGCGATCGGCACGATGATCGACGCCGGGATCGTGATGGTCGAGAACGCGCACCGGCGCTTGGAGCAGGATGCGGGCGCGCGGCCGCGCAGCGAGGTGCTGATCGAGGCGGCGGCCGAGGTGGGACCGTCGCTGTTCTTCTCGCTCTTGATCATCACCGTCTCGTTCCTGCCGATCTTCTCGCTGCAGGCGCAGGAGGGGCGGCTCTTCAAGCCGTTGGCCTTCACCAAGACCTACGCGATGGCGGGCGCGGCGCTGCTCTCGTTGACCGTGGTGCCGGTGCTGCTGCTCTGGCTGGTGAGGGGGCGCATCCCCCTCGAGGAGCGCAACCCCCTGAACCGGGCAGTGCGACGCATCTACCGGCCGGCGCTCGCCTGGGCGCTACGCCGGCGCCTGGCCGTGCTGGGCGCCGCGCTGCTGCTGCTGGCCGCCAGCGTCTTCCCGCTGTCGCGACTCGGCTCCGAGTTCATGCCGCCGCTCGACGAAGGCGATCTGCTGTACATGCCGACCACCTTGCCGGGCCTCTCGATCGCCAAAGCGCGCGAAGTGCTGCAGCAGACCGATCGGATCATCGCGCGCTTCCCCGAGGTGGAGCGCGTTTTCGGCAAGGCGGGCCGAGCCGAGACCGCGACCGACCCCGCACCGCTCTCGATGCTGGAGACGACCATCACCCTGCGTCCACGCGAGGAGTGGCGGCCCGGCATGACCACCAAGAAGCTGATCGCCGAGCTCGACGCCGCGATTCGCTTTCCTGGCGTCACAAACGCCTGGACCATGCCAATCAAGACACGCATCGACATGCTGTCGACAGGCATCAAGACTCCCGTCGGCCTCAAGCTGTCGGGGCCGAGCCTGACCGTGCTCGAGGGCTTGGGCCAGCGCATCGAGGCGGTGCTGCGCGAGCTGCCCGGCACGCAGAGCGTGTACGCCGAGCGGGTGATGGGCGGCAGCTACCTGGACTTCGAGATCGACCGCCGCGAAATCGCGCGCTACGGGCTCACGGTGGGCGACGTGCAGGACGTGATCCAGACCGCGATCGGCGGCGTAAACGTGAGCGAGACGGTCGAAGGGCTGGAACGCTACCCGATCAACCTGCGCTACAAACGCGAGCTGCGCGACAACCTGTCCTCCCTGCGCCGCGTGCTGGTCCCGACGCCAGGCGGCGCACAGGTGCCGATCGAGCAGCTCGCGCGCCTGGAGCTGCGCAAGGGTCCGGCGTTGATCAAGACCGAGAACGCGCGGCCCAACGCCTGGATCTACGTGGACCTCTCGGACCCCGACCTGGGCGGCTGGGTGGCACGCGCTCGCGAGAAGTTGGCGCAAGAGGTGGAGCTGCCGACCGGCTACGCGATCGCGTGGAGCGGACAGTACGAGTACATGGAGCGCGCGGCTGCGCGGCTGCGCGTGATCGCCCCGGTCACGCTCGCGATCATCTTCCTGCTGCTCTACCTGAACTTCCGGCGCTTCTCCGACACTGCGATCGTGCTCGCGAGCCTGCCGTTCGCGCTGCTCGGCGGGGTGTGGCTGATCTGGTTGCTCGACTACGACCTGTCGGTCGCAGTGGGGGCGGGCTTCCTGGCGCTGGCCGGGCTCGGCGCAGAGACCGGGGTGATCATGCTGCTGTTCCTGAACGAGGCGCTGGAGCGGTACCGCCGCGAGGAGCGCCTGCACACGCGCGCCGACCTGCTCGCTGCCGTCGTAGAGGGCGCCACGCTGCGCGCGCGGCCGCTGCTGATGACGGTCGCCTCGGACGCGATCGGTCTATTGCCGATCCTGTGGGGCGCCGGCGCAGGCTCACAGACCATGCAGCGCATCGCAGCGCCGATGGTCGGCGGGGTGGTCACGGTATCGCTCGTCACCTTGATCGTGGTGCCGGTGCTCTACGCCCTCTGGCACCAGCGCGGACTCCGCGCGCACTAGACGACGCGGGTGCGCGGCTCCGGCGCGAGGATGCGCGCCAGGTCGTCGGCCAGGCGCCTGGCGTCGGCCGGTTCGAGCCGCGCGGCGCACACGCGCAGCGCCGGCGGGCTCGCCAGGCGGAAGCGCTCGCCCGCCGACACCGCCCAGCCGCACTCCTGCAGGCGCGCCACGACCGGCGCCTCCTCGGAGACCGGGATCCACACGTTCAGCCCGGAGCGTCCGAACGCCGGGATGCCGTGCGCGGCAAGTGCCTCGACCAGCGCCCCGCGCCGCTCGGCATAGGCGCTCTCCGCCGCGCGCAGCAGACGCGCCGTGCCTCGGCGCGACCAGAGCTCGACGACCAGGCGCTGCAACAGGTGGCTCACCCAGCGCATGCCAATCAGGGTGCGGCCCTCGACGCGCGCGATGGTCGTCGCGTCGCCGGAGAGCACGGCCAGCCGCAAGTCCGGGCCGAGCGACTTGGAGACCGAGCGCACCACCGCCCAGCGCGCGCGCCGCGCGTCGCACAGCGTGTGCGCCTCTACACCGGCGACCGGCCCCGCGTGGTCGTCCTCGAGCACCAGCAGGTCCGGGTGCGCGGCAAGCACGCGGCGCAGCGCCCGGGCCCGCGGCCCGTCGAGCGCGGCGCCGCTCGGATTCTGCGCGCGCGGCGTCACGATCAGCGCCGACACGCGCCCGCGCAGCGCCTGCTCCAGGGCATCCGGAAGCGGACCCCGCTCGTCGATCGCCACGGGTTCCGGCACCAGGCCGAGCGTGTGCAGCAGGTCGAGTACGCCGATGAACGCCGGATCCTCCACGGCCACGTGGTCGCCCCGGCGCAGGTGCACCTGGAGCACGCGCTCCAATCCATCGAGGGCGCCGCTCACCACCGTCAGGTGGTCCGCAGGGATGCCGTCCGCCTCGAACTGGCGCGCCGCCGCGCGCAGCAGTGCGGGGTCGTTCACCGACTCGCCGTAGAGCCGCGGCGATGCGTCGATCGCGGCCAGCGCCGGCGCCGGGTCGGGCAGCAGCGCCGGGTCGGGGTTCCCGTCGGCCAGGTTGCGCACGTCGGCCGGCAGGTCGTCGGGCGCCCGCGCCGGGAGCGGCGGCCGCGCGCTCACCGCCGTGCCGCGCCGCCCTCGGGTCACCACCAGGCCGCGCTCGCGCAGCAAGCGGTAGGCCCC
>CAXMNF010000123.1:0-11410 GCA_964194645.1 uncultured Gammaproteobacteria bacterium | reverse complement strand
TCGAGCAGGCCCGGGCGATCGGGACCTTCGAGATCTCGATCGAGCCGGACGAGGACTGCTGCAGCTATCTCATGCCGCGCAAACCGGCCACCTGGACCCGACCCGAGCCGATCGCCCAGATCGAGGCGCAGCTCGACGTGGCTGGAATGGTGGAGCAGGCGCTTGCGCAGGTGCAGAGAGAGAGGATCGAACCGCAGCCATGACGGATACCGAGACGGAGACAGGGACGGAGTTCGAGAGCTTCCAGAGCCTCCCCGAAGCCGTGAAACGGGGCGTCGAAGACCTGGGCTGGAAAGAGCCCATGCCCGTGCAGCGCAGAGTGATCCCCATGATGCTGGCGAGACGCGACCTGATCGTGCAGGCCATCACCGGCAGCGGCAAGACCGGAGCCTTCGGGCTGCCGATCGTGCAGAATCTGAACGCCGAGCGCCGCGAGACGCAGGCGCTGGTGCTTGCGCCCACGCGCGAGCTGGCCGGTCAGATCTGCAAAGAGATCACCATCATGGGCCTGCACGCGGGCGTCGATACGATCGCGGTCTACGGGGGCACCGCCTACGGGCCGCAGCTCGACGCGTTCGCTCGCGGCGTACACGTGGTGGTCGGCACTCCCGGGCGCATCCTCGACCACCTGAAGTCCGGGAAGCTCGTGCTGGACAACGTCAAGGTGCTGATTATCGACGAGGCCGACGAGCTCTTGTCGCTGGGTTTCTGGCCCGACATGAAGGAGATCGGGCGGTTCCTGCCGAGCGACCGCCAGACCGGGCTCTTCTCCGCGACCATGCCGGAGCGCGTGCGCTCCTTGGCGCGCTTCTTCTTGCGCGACCCGGAGTTCATCTCGCTCACCGAGGGCGGCGTACGCAGCCCCGAAGAAATCGAGCACTACCACTACATCGTGAGTGCGCAGGAAAAGGAGTCGATGCTGCTGCGCATCTTGCAGTACGAGGAGCCGGACTCCGCGATCGTCTTCTGCAACACACGCGACGACGTGCGCTACCTGACCCGCTACCTGCAGCGCAACGAGCTCGACGCCGACGCGATCGAGGGCGGCATGACGCAGGTCGCCCGAGAGAAGGTGATGGCGCGCATCAAGGCTGGCGAGCTGCGCTTCCTGGTCGCCACCGACGTGGCGGCGCGCGGCATCGACATCAGCGATCTGTCACACGTGATCTCGTACAGCTCGTCCGACTCGCCAGAGGTCTACCTGCACCGCACTGGACGTACGGGGCGAGCGGGGCGCACCGGGACGGCGATCTCGCTGATCTCGGGGCTCGACATCGGAAACTTCCGCAACATGCAGAACGTGAACCGCATGGTGATCCCCGAGCGTCCGATCCCGAGCGCGCCCGACGTGGCCGGACGCGTGCGCCAGCGCGTGCAGGTGCGCTTGGAGCACGACCTGCGCGAGCTCGGAGAGCGCGAGCGCGAGCTGCGCCAGCGGCGCTACCTGCCGCTGGTCGAAGAACTGGCCGCGGACGCAGAGGGCCGGCTGGAGCTGGCCATGGTGCTCGGCGCGTACCTGGCAAGCCCGCGCCGCGAGGCCGCGAGCCCGGCGGCGGAGCCAGCGGACGCGGCGCCGCCGGCGCGCGACCACGAGCGCAAGGGCGGCGGCCGCAAGCGCCGTCCCCGCCGGCGCGGCCCACGCGGCTAGACCCTTGCGCGCACTGCGCGTGTTTGGGCTTGCGCTGGCGCTGGGCTGCGCAGCAGCGCCCGCCCCGGCGCCGGACCCCGACGCCCAGCTAGAGGCCGCGCGCCAGGACCTGGCGCGCGCCGGCTTCGACTTCGACGCCGACGTGAGCTTCGCGCGCGGCCCGTACGTGGTCTGCGAGGCGATCTCCTGCGCGGAGCTGCAAGTTCGCAGTGGCCGCCGCACGGTGCTGCTGGCGCGCGAGGCCTGGGACAGCCCGGCGCGCTTGCGCGCCAGCCTGCTCGACATCTGGGGGCGCTACCAGAAGCCGCGCGCACCTGACTACCGCGACAAGGCCGAGAGCGCGCTGCGCGTGCTGCGGGACGGCCCGCGCGTCGGCATCGAGGACCTGGTGTTCCTGCGCCGCGTGTATCACATGTACCGACAGCTCTGGTCCCAGGTGCCCGACAAGCAGCGCGCCGCGCTTCCCCGCCCTGACGATCTCGCGTACCCTTAGCCGCCGCATGCGCTGCGTGCTCGTCTCGCATACGCACTGGGACCGCGAGTGGTACCGCACGTTCCAGTCGTTCCGCTCGCGGCTGGTCGACACCGTCGACCGGGTCCTGGACCTGATCACGCTCGACCCTGGCTACTGCTTCCTCCTGGACGGGCAGACCATCGTGCTCGAGGACTACCTGGAGGTGCGGCCCAGCCGCCGCGCCGAGCTGGAGCGCGCGATCGCCGACGCTCGCCTCGCGATCGGGCCCTGGTACGTACAGCCCGACTCGCTGCTGCCCGCCGGCGAGACCCACGTGCGCAACCTGCTGGAAGGGCGCCGCGTGGGCGAGGCGTTCGGTCCGGTGTCGCGCGTGGCCTACACGCCCGACTCGTTCGGCCACCCGGCGCAGTTTCCGCAGCTCCTGCGGGGCATGGGCCTGGACGGCTTCGTGTACTGGCGCGGGAACGCCGCCGAGATCGAGCGGCTCGGTGCGGCGTACCGCTGGCTCGCGCCCGACGGCACGGCGATGCTCGCCTGCCACCTGTCCTACGGCTACTTCTCTGCGGCTGGGCTGGGTGAGGACGCCGAGGCCGCCGCCGAGAAGCTCGAGGCTCTGGGCCAACGGCTCGAACGCTTCGCGCCGGCGGACCTGGTGCTGTTCATGAACGGCTCGGACCACCGCCTGCCCGACGCGGCGACCGGCGCGGCGGCCGAAGCGCTCGCCAAGCGCACCGGCTGGACGGTCGAACGCGGCCTGCTCGACGCCTACACCGACGCGCTACCGCGCGAGGGCCTGCCGGAGTTCACGGGCGAGCTGGTCGGCGGCCGGCTCGCAAACCTGCTGCCCGGCGTCTGGTCGACGCGCACCTACCTGAAGCTCGCGAACCGGGCGTGTGAGAACGCACTCAGCGGCTGGACCGAGCCCTGGGTGGCGCTCGGCCTGCGGCTGGGCGCGCCCGACGAGCGCCCGTCGCTGCGCGAGGGCTGGCGCTGGCTGCTCCCGAACCAGGCGCACGACTCGATCTGCGGCTGCTCGCAGGACAAGGTCCACGAGCAGATGGGGTACCGCTACGACGCCGCGCACGAGCTGGCCGAGGAGACCACGCAGCGCGTGCTCGAGCGGCTCGCCGGGCTGGGCGTCGAACGCACCACTCCCTGGCAGGAGTCGCCCGAGCTGGCGGTGTTCAACCCTTCTCCCTGGCCGCGCAGCGACGTGGTGCGCTTCCCGATCGATCCCTGGCCCGGGATGCTCTCGGGTGTGACCGAGACGCCCGGCGTGCACCCGCTGCTGCTCGGCAGTCTGAAGGGCGTCGGCTACACGGCCGACGGTCAGGCGCTGCGCCTCGTGCCGAGCGAGCGAGCGGGACGCGTGCAGCCGCTCGAAGAGCACCCGGTCCACGACCTCGAGTGGGTGGTGAGTGACGTGCCTGCGTTTGGCTGGAAGCGCGTGCGCCTCGAGCGCACCCAACAGGCCGTACCCGACGCGGTCGACGACGGCTCCGAGATCTCGACGGGCGACGTGGCAGTGCGCGCAGCTGACGACGGC
The DNA here is from genome assembly GCA_964194645.1 of uncultured Gammaproteobacteria bacterium. Taxonomy (GTDB): domain Bacteria; phylum Myxococcota_A; class UBA9160; order SZUA-336; family SZUA-336; genus CAXMNF01. Next base: position 7,741 of record CAXMNF010000123.1, on the reverse strand, counting down.
ACCCTGGAAGTGCGCTTCGGCCAGCAGATCTACCGCGGGCTCGCCGCCCTCGAAGATACGGGCGACCGCGGCGACACCTACGACTACGATCCGGTGACGGGCGGCCGCGTGCACGAAGCGGCCTGTCTGCGCGAACGCCGCCGCCATCCGAGCGGCATCCAGGAGCTCGTGCTGCGCCGCACCCTGGTCGTTCCCGGCGCGCTCAGCGAGGATCGCGAGGCGCGCGCCGCCGAGACCGTCGAACTGCCCGTCACGCTGCGCGCGCGCGTCTATCCCGGTGTGCGCCGCGTCGACCTCGATGTCGAGCTCGTGAACCAGGCCGAGGACCACCGCCTGCGTCTCCTGTTCCCGACGGGCGCACCCGTCGAGCGCTTCCACGCCGCGTCGACCTTCGACGTGGCCGAGCGCGGTGTCGGCCGGGCCGACGACAGCCGCTGGCGCCACCCGGCCCCGGACACGTTCATCCACCAGGGCTTCGTGGCGGCGAACGGCCTCACCGTCGCTGCGCCGGGCCTGCCCGAGGCTGAAGTCGCCGCGGACGGCACGATCGCGATCACCTTGCTGCGCGCGGTGGGTTGGCTGTCGCGCGGCACCTTGCGCACGCGGCCGCAGGCGGCGGGACCCCCGGTGCCGACCCCGGGCGCGCAGTGCGCCGGTCTCTTGCACGCGCGTCTGTCGCTACACCCCGGACTGGCCGTGCGCGAGGCGCTCGACGCCGAGCGGGGGCTCTGCGCGGTGAGTGCTGGAGACGCGCCGCTCCTGGCGCCCGGACACGCGCTGCTGTCGCTCGAGCCCGCCGGCCTGCTGCTCTCGGCACTGAAGCCCGCCGACGACGGAGACGGCAGCGTGCTGCGCGTGCTGAACCCGACCGATCGCGCGCTCGAAGCCGTTGTCAGACTCGGCCTGCCGGTCGCGGGCGCCGAGGCCGTGCAACTCGACGAGACGCCTTGCCCGGGCGACGTGTCGCTGCGCGGCGACGTGCTCGGCTTCGCGGTGCCCCCGCGCGCACTGCGCTCCGTGCTGCTGCGCTAGGCGCTCGCGACGCTGGCGGACTGCTCGCCCCAGGCGAGCGCGCAGACCTCGCAGTCGAGGCTCACTGTGGAGCGCAGCGGTGCGCCACCGTGCACGAGCGGCTCACTTGAAAGCCGGCCCACGTCGAGCGCCAGGCGCAGACCCGAGCCGCCGCGATCCAGCGCGAGCAGCGCCCCGCTTCCGCCCGCGAGACTTGCGCGCATGCGCAGGTGCGCGGTGGCCACCTCGAGGCTCTCGGCGCGCAGCAGAAGATCCTGCGCATAGCTGCGCAGCGACGGACCCTTGACGCCGCGCTCTTCCAGAACGACGACGGCCAGCCCGCGCTCGTTCACCCCGGCCAGGCAGCCCGGGCCGGACGCCAGCACCAGCTCGACGCTCGCGAAGCCCACCGCGTCGGGCCGGCTCACGCGCAGTGCGAGCTGTCCAGTCAGGTGCTCGGGCAGGTCCAGGCGCGCTTCGAGCGTGACGCCCTTGGCACTGCCCACGCCGGCCACCCGCTCGAGGCTCTCGACCAGCTCGAGCGAGGACACGCCGACACCCGCGCCGGCGGCCAGCCCGCGCAGCCGCTCGTGGAGCTGCGGCAGGAAGCGCTGCAGCGGACGCCCGCTGCGCCTGCGCGCGCCGCGGCGCGCACCGTACCAGGCGAGCGGCCCGTAGCGGGCGCGCAGCTCGCGCAGTGCCGCGCCGATCTGGGGCGCCAGGGCGATGCCCTGCGCCGCACCCTGATCGAAGGGCGCTCCGGCCGCCTCGTGCGGGGCGCTCACTTCGCGCGGGCCGGCTGGATCTGGATCACCTCGTTCAACGAGCCGGTGCGATAGCCGTCGAGATCGAGGCTGACCCAGCGGAAGCCCAGGTCGTGGAGCGCCCCTGAGATGCGCCGCACCGCCGCCGGGTCGAGCGCACTCGGCAGCTCGTCGGTCGCCAGCTCGACGCGCGCCAGGTCGCCGTGGTGACGCACACGTACCTGCCGGTAGCCGAGCCCGCGCAGAGCGTCCTCGGCGCGGTCGATCTGCTCGAGCTTCTCGGCTGTCACTTCCATTCCGTAGGGAATGCGCGAGGACAGGCACGCGGACGCGGGCAGGTCGGCCGTGGCCAGGCCCGCCAGCCGCGACAGCTCACGGATCTCCTGCTTGCCGAGCTCCGCGTCGAGCAGCGGCGTGCGCACGCGGTACTCCTCGGCAGCCAGGTGGCCCGGGCGGTGGTCACCGGTGTCGTCCAGGTTGATGCCGTACGCGACGGCCTCGTGGCCCTCGTCCGCACGCAGCTTCTCGAGCAGGCTGAACAGCTCGCTTTTGCAGAAGTAGCAGCGGTTGGTCGGGTTCTCGGCGTAGCGCGGATCGGCGAGTTCCTGCGTCTCGATGAAGCGATGAGGGAAGCCCACGCGCGCCGCGACCTGTTCGGCCATGGCTCGGTGGCTGCGCGGGTACGACGCCGACACGGCGGTGATCGCGGTCACACGGTCATGGAGCACCTGGTGCGACGCATAAGCCAGGTAGGCCGAGTCCACTCCGCCGGAGTACGCGACGATCAGGGACTGGTAACGGCTGAGCTGTTCGAACAGCCGCTTCTCCTTGGCGTGGAGGTCCAGCACGGTGGCGAGGGTATCAAATGACAGGTCCGGGGGTGCTGCTATCCTGAGCAGCGTGCCGAAGCTGCGCATCGGGATCCTGTTCGGGGGCCGCTCCACGGAACACGAGGTGTCGGTCGTGTCCGCCACCACCGTGCTGAAGGCGCTCGACCCCGGGCGCTACGCGCCTGTGCTGATCGGCCTGGACCAGGACGGGAGCTGGCGCATCGCCGAGCCCGCGGCGGAGCTGCTACCGGAGACGGTGTTCACCAGCAACGACGCGGTTGTCGTCTTCCCGTCGCTGCGCGACGGGCTGGCCTTCCTGGCCGGCGACGATGCCCGCGACGCGCTGGCCGCTCCGCTCGACGTCGCCTTCCCCATCATTCACGGGCGCGGGGGCGAGGACGGCAGCCTGCAGGGCCTGCTCGAGATGGCGGGCGTCCCGTACGTGGGCGCCAGCGTGCTCGGCACCGCGCTGTGCATGGACAAGGCCTTGACCAAGCGTGCCTTGCGCGACGCTGGCATCCCCGTGCTGCCGTACGTCGAGACCTCGCGGCACGCCGCGCTGCGCGATGCCGAGGCCCTTGCGAGCGAGGTCGAGGCACAGCTCTCGGGCTACCCCGTGTTCGTGAAGCCCAGCAAGACGGGCTCTTCGGTGGGGGTCAAGAAGGCGACCAGCCGCGTGCACCTGAAGGAGTGCATCAAGGAGGCGGCGCGCTACGACCTGGACGTGCTGGTCGAGCCCGCCGCGAACGCGCGCGAGGTCGAGTGCGCCGTGCTCGGTGGCCACGAGCCGCAGGCCTCCGTGCTCGGCGAGATCCTCTCCGCGAACGACTTCTACGACTACGAGGCCAAGTACGCCAGCGACGCCACGCGCCTGTTGATCCCGGCCGACCTGCCCGAGCCCGTGAGCGAGCGGGTCCGGCAGCTGGCGCTGGACGCCTTCCGGGTGACCAAGTGCTGGGGCATGGCGCGCGTCGACTTCTTCGTCGAGCACGAGTCGCACACGGTGTGGCTGAACGAGCTCAACACCTTGCCCGGCTTCACCGAGGGCAGCATGTACCCGCGCCTCTGGGACGCCTCCGGCATCGCACCCCCGGCGCTGGTCGATCGCCTGATCGAGCTGGCCCTGGAGCGCCACCGCGAGCAGTCCGAGCTGGAGACGCGCTTTACGTCGTAGCCGCTAGCGGCTGGGGGTGGAGGGAAGACCGCCCGGGCCCATGGTGTCGAGCACGTTGGCGCGGTGGCCGAGCGTGTGGGCGATGCCCGAGAGCAGCGAGAAGGCGCGCGAGACCAGCACGAAGTCGGTGGGCACCTCGACGATCGGGTTCTGGCGGATCGCCTCGAAGAGCTCGTCGGTCATCTCTTCGGTGAACTCGCCCCGGAAGGTGCCGTCCTCGGACGCGCCGATCATGCGCTGCGCGAGCTCGAGATAAGTCGACTCGTCGCCGGTCTTGGTGCGGAAGCCGAGCTCGCGGAACGCCCGGACCATGGCGGCCTCGTTGAAGGTCATCATCGAGAACATCAGCTCGAAAATGGCCAGTCCGAAGTTCTTGGGCAGCTCCTTGGCCAGGCCGAAGTCGAGCAGCACGAAGCGCGGCCCGGGCTGGATGAAGAGGTTGCCCGGATGCGGGTCGGCCTGGAAGAAGCCGTAGGCCAGGATCATCCGGTTGTAGATGGTCAGGAGCCCGTTCACGACCTTGCGCGGGTCGATGCCGGCCGCCTTCAGCTGCTCGATCTCGGTCACCTTGATGCCGCCCACGAACTCCATGGTGATCACCCGCTCGGTGCAGAACTCCTTGTGCATGGCCGGCACGATCACGTGGTCGTCCTCGGCGAAGAGCGCACGGACGCGCTCGGCGTTCTCGACCTCGCGGCGGAAATCGAGTTCGAGCCGCAGGTACTTCTGCATCTCCTCGAGCAGCGGCAACAGCTCGAGCGGCCGCGGATCGCAGAACTCGTAGATCTGGCAGATCAGTCGCGACGCCGACAGGTCCGTCTTCACGATGTGTTCGATGTCGGGGTAGCGCACCTTCACCGCGACCTCGCGGCCGTCGAGCAGGCGCGCGCGGTGCACCTGCGCGAGTGATGCCGCCGCCACCGGCGTCTCGTCGAACTCCGCGAAGATCGCACCGAGCGGCTTCTGGAAGTCCTCCTCGACCACCCGGCGCATCTCCTCGAAGCCGCGCGGGGGCACCCGGTCCTGGGCCTTGGACAGGGTCTTCACGTAGGCCGGCGGGAACACGTCGGAACGCGTGCCGACGATCTGGCACATCTTGATCAAGAGACCCTTCAAGCGCGTTGCGGTGTGGAAGATGTGGTCCGCGTTGCGCTGGTGCACCGGCGTCATGTCGCGCAGCTTGGGATCGCGGCGCAGCAGCCGGTCCTGCCAGCGTGGCAGCTTGATGCGCAGGTACACGCAGGCCGCGGTCCAGCCGATCCGGCTGCCGCGATACAGGCGCTCGAAGGGCGCGAGCAGCAGCCTCACGCCGTCTCGAGCAGCAGGTCGAGCTTGTCGTCGTCGCCGGCTGGAAACACCCAGCCGGAGTCGAGTTCTTCGAACTTGCGCGCGATCTGGCTGGCGCGGGCTCGGTCCTCGATCGCGTCGTGGATCTCCTCGCGCAGGCGCTCGCGGTCCTCGGCCGGACGCGTGCTCACCAGGCCGCGCAGACCCGCCTCGAAGAGGCGATCGACCACCACGTGGCCGGCGAGCTCGGTCTTGCGGTCCGCGCCGATCAGGGTTCGCCCGCGCAGCTCCGAGAGCGCAGTGCGCAGGTACTCGACGTGCGGCTTCTCGTCGGCCTGGATATGCGCGACCATCTGCGCCGCCGCCTCGGTGTTCTTGCACACCTCTGGGTCGCCCAGCAGCAGCTTGGCCCACTCGAACACGTCCTCGGCGACGATCTCGATGATCATCACGTTGGCCATGAAGCCGACCATCTGCTCGAGGTCGCGGTCGAGCTCCGGGAACATGCGCTGCCGCTCGGGCCGGCGCCGCCCCATCATCATGCGCGCCAGGATGTCGCCGGGCAGCTCGGGCTTGTCCAGGCCCAGGTCGCGCGCCGCCTCCCACATCTGTTTGTGGCCGCCCTCCTTGCGGTGGCCGGCCTCGTCGCGCGCGTGCGCCTCGATCAGACCCTGGCCCAGGTGCGCGAGTGCGGTGCCGCCAATGTCTTCCTTCACCACCTTGTGCAGGTCCGGCACCGGCAGGTCGCGGATCCGAGCGCCGAAGCCCTCGACGATCGAGATGATCGTGAGCGAGCGGCTGATCGGATCGACCAGTCCTTCCTCGAGCAGGAACTTCGCCTGTGGGTAGTTCGGGTAGTGCGGCGGCACGTACTCGGTGGGCAGGTTCAAGAGCGGCTGGCCCTCGTCGTGCAGGCGCTGCTGCCAGGCCGCGATGGCCGGCTGGCGATGAGCGGTGCGCGGCGACACGTAGCGACCGTCGATGAAGCCGCCGTGGCAGCGCACGTCGCCCGCGATGAGCGGTTCCTGGAAGGCGTGGCCGGAGAGCAGCTCCTCGGCTGTGTACTCGAGGCGGCCCGCTCGGGGGGTCTCCAGAACCTGCGTGCTCATGCGCTCCTCCTGTCGGTCGCGAAGACGGGAAGGGTAGCAAGAAGTCCGGACCTAGTCCGTGAAGAGCTCCGCCAGCTCCGACTCCTGTGCAGCGGCGTCGCGGCGCCCCAGGTCAATCAGGTCGGCGGCGTAGCTGCCGTCGAAGAGCAGGTAGCTCATCAGGTCGGCCTCGTCCTCGGGGGCGCCCCGCGTGAGCGCGCGCAAGGTGAGCTTTCCGATCCAGGAGTCCAGGCGCTCCTTGCGCAGGCGGCGCACGTGGCGCGCCGCGATCTCGCCGATGTCCGTACTGGGCCGCACGAAGCAGTCGTCCACCACGCGAAAGCCCATGCCCCGCTCCCTCTCGATGTGCGGGTTCAGGCGCTCCAGGAAGTCGGGACCGTACTCCTCGAGGCCGGCGCGCAGCGCCCGGTTGAGCACGCGCATGTGCGAGACGTCGGCGTCCATGCGGTCGATCAGCAGCGCGTTCAGCACCTTGCCAAAGAGGAAACTCGCCGAGCGAAAGCGCTCGAGGCGCTCGGCCGCCACCGGCTCCTCGAGCGTGTGCGGCTGCGGGACGCGCAGCCCCACGATCAAGAGGCGGTTCGCGCCGAGCCGCAGGGCCGGCGTGAGTGGCGTGTGCTGGCGCAGGCTGCCATCCGCGTAATAGGTGTCATTGATGCGCACCGACGGGAACAGGAACGGGATCGCGGCCGACGCCAGCGCGTGGTTCGGGCCGACCCGGTCGGCCACGGCGACCTGCAGCGGGTCGCGCGGCCAGAGCGCCACCTCGCGCGGCCGATTGTCCACGAAGCTCACGGTGCGCCCGGTCGCGATCTCGGTGGCCGAGACCGAGAGCGAACGGAACAGGCCGGCCCGCAGGTTGCGGCGCAGGCGGCGCCAGGCGATCCGCTCGACGACCAGGCGCTCGAGCGGCGAGGTGTTCAGCAGGCCGTGCAGGCGATCCGGGTGCGCGCCGCTTTCGGTCGGCCGGCCCAAGACCGAGCCGACCAGGGTACGAGAGAAGCTGAACGCGTCGCCCAGGCCGAACTCGTACACGCGCGAGAACGACATGGCCCTCCAGATGTCGGCCAGGCCTTCGCCTCCGGCGTCGGGGCGGTGGCAGTTGGCGGCCATGTAGCAGGCGTGTACCGCGCCGACGGACGAGCCCGCGTAGACGTCGATGCGCGGCGTGAAGCCGAGCCGGTCCGCGAGGGGGCCGAACACGAAGGACAGCACGCCGGCCTCGTAGGCGCCGCGCGCACCGCCGCCCGAAAGGACCAAAGCTGCACACCGCCCTTCGCGCGGCTCCTGTCGGGGCCGTCCCCTTCCCTCACCCACGAGGGCAGGATAGCGCCGCCGATCCGGCGCCGGATGAAAGGTCCGCCCACCGACGCGCACCGCGCCGTCGGGCCGGCAGCGCGGCTCCGCCGCGCGATACCCGGCCAAGGAGGCGGCCCGGGGGTTCCTATTTCTGCGCCAAGCGCAGAAATAGGAAAGCCCGGGCCGGATCCTCGCACATGCGAGGGGAGGGGTATCCGACCCGGATACTCCTCGTCCTCGAGAATCGCCTTACCCTACGCGGAGTTG
>CAXMNF010000122.1:0-3936 GCA_964194645.1 uncultured Gammaproteobacteria bacterium | reverse complement strand
TCCTCCGCGTCGGCGATGAACTGATCCTGATCTCGCCGCTCGGCGGTCCGGCCACCCCGCTCGGTCCGGCGCCGCGCATGCTCAAGTTCCGGGTGGCCGGAGTGTCGCGCGCCGGCCTGTACCAGTTCGACGAGGGCTTCGCCTACGCCAGCCTGAGCGCGGCCCAGCGCTTTATGAAGCTCGGCGACGTGGCGAGCGGCATCGAGGTTCGGACGGATGACGCCTATCGCTCGCAGGCGACCGCGCTGGCCATCGAGCAGGAGCTGGGACCGCCGTTCTACACGCGCGACTGGAAGACGTTCTTCCCCGGCTTCTTCCAGGCGCTCAAGACCGAGCGCGTGATGATGTTCGTACTGCTCTCGTTCATCATGGTCGTCGCGGGGTTCATCATCATCTCGACCTTGATCATGATGATCATGGAGAAGTCGCGCGACATCGCGATCCTGAAGACGATGGGCTGCGACGACGACGCAATCCTGCGGGTGTTCGCCATCCAGGGCGTGCTGATCGGGGTGAGCGGGCTGGGCGTCGGCCTGGCGACGGGATTGGTGATCACCTGGAACCTGAACCTGATCCAGACCGTGGTCGAGCGCCTGTTCGGCTTCGACGTGCTGCCCGCGAACGTCTACCAACTCGGCGAGCTGCCCTACGACATCGTGCCGCTGCACATTGCGCTGATCTCGGTGATCGCCGTGGTGCTCTCGATCGGTGCCACCTTGCTTCCGTCCTGGCAGGCCGCACGGCTCGATCCCGCAGAGGCGCTCCGCTATGAGTGAGTTGCGCGCCGAGGGCATCGAGAAGCAGTTCCGCACGGCGGAGGACACGCTCCAGATCCTGCGCGGTGTAGACCTGGCCGTGCGGAGCGGCGAGTCGATCGCGATCCTGGGCGTGTCGGGCGCCGGCAAGTCGACCCTGCTGCACATCCTTGGCGGCCTGGAGCGGCCCAGCGCCGGTCGCGTCAGCTGGGACGGCCAGGACTTGTACGCGCTTGCCTCGGCCGAGCTGGCGCGCTTCCGCAACGAGAAGCTCGGCTTCGTATTCCAGTTCCATCACCTCTTGCCCGAGTTCACGGCGCTCGAGAACGTGATGATGCCCTGCCTGCTGGGCGGCTGGCCGCGCCGGCGCGCCAGTGAGCGGGCCGCCGAGCTGCTCGATTCCGTGGGACTCGCCCCCCGCAAGGAGCACTCGCCGGGCAAACTCTCGGGCGGCGAGCGGCAGCGTGTGGCGATCGCCCGCGCGCTCGTGCTCTCGCCTCCGGTCATCCTCGCCGACGAGCCGACCGGCAACCTCGACCCCCACAGCGCCGCATCTGTGGAGGAGTTGCTGCTGAGCCTCAACCGGGAAGCGCGGACCGCCCTGGTGCTCGTTACCCACAACGAGAAGCTGGCCAGCCGCCTCACGAAGAAGTGTTATCTGGTCGAGGGGAGGTTGGAGTCGTAAGATCGGGCACCGGCCGGCCGCCGAACCCCTGCGGCCATCGGGTGGTGCTCTGGCTAGCGGCTCGGCGGCAGCCCGCTGTCGCCGCCACAGGAGGAGGCCTGACGTAAGATGGGATTCCGAGCGCGCACCCCAGGCGCGCCGCTGGTACCAGTCCTCCTCCTCCTGCTGCTGCCCGCTGCGGCCCGGACCCAGCCGATCCAGCAAGAGATCCCCGTGTTCGCGGCGTTGGAGATGCTCGCGAGCCCGGGGGTAGACGCGCGCAGCGGCGCGGAGGGCCGTTTGGCGCGCCTAGTGCTCGGCCTGGAGGCGACCGGGCAGGTTCGCGTGCGTGAGCGCGGCGTGTTCCTGGCCGCGCCGCTCGGCGCGACCGGGCGAGAAGATCCCCGCGGCGAGCTGCGCATGCGCGCGCTCCGCGAGGGCGCGCGCTACGTGGTGGTGTTCGGCGAGACCCGCCTCGCGGGCCGGGTGAGCTTCGACGTGCAGATCCTGGGCGTGGGCAGGGGCCCGGTCTTCGCGCGCTTTACCGGCCGCGACCCCGAGCAGGTGGCCGGTCGCGCGCAAGAGTGGCTGGTGCGTCTGGCGCAGGGACATGGAGCGCGCTCGGCCCAGATCCTGAACGGCCCCCCTTCACCGGAGCTGCCGGAGGCCCCGCCGGAGCCTGAGGAAGCTCCCGGCGCCTTCGAGGTGCTCGAGATTCGCATCGAGGGCAATCGCCGGATCGACGCCGATGCGATCCGCTCGGTGCTGCGCACGCGCGTGGGAGAGGTGCTCACGCAGGAGCGCGTGGCGCGCGACATCCGGCGCATCTACGAGCTCGGCTTCTTCCGCGACGTGAAGGTGCTGGCCACCGATCTACGGGCCGGCAAGCTCCTGACCTTCCAGGTGGAAGAGAACCCCGTGATCCGGCGCGTGACGATCACGGGAAACGAGAACATGGGCAGCGACGACATCACCGAGCAGCTCACGCTGACGATCGGTTCCACCGTGGACTATCCGCTGCTGCTCGAGAACGAGGCGCGCGTCGAGGCGATCTACCAGGCCCGCGGCTACTACCAGGTCCAGGTGGACTACCGGATCGAGCCAATGGGCCCGGAGGCGGTTTCGATCGACTTCGACGTGGTCGAGGGGCCGAAGCTGCGGCTCAGGCGCATCCGCTTCGACGGCAATGAGTCGCTCGACGATAGCGAGCTGCTGAGTGATCTGCAGACCAAGCCCTGGGGTTTCTTCTCGCCGATCAGCAAGTTCTGGGACAACTCCGGCCTGTACACCGAGCCGCTCTTCTACCAGGACCTGGACTCGATCACGCGCAAGTACATGGACCGCGGCTTCATCCGCGTGAAGATCGGCGATCCCGAGGTCGCCTACGACGACGAGGGCCTCGAGGTGCTGGTTACCATCGAGGAGGGACCGCAGTACAGGATCGGGACGGTCGACGTGCTCGGCGACGAGACCATGAACAACGAAGAGCTGCTCGATCTGATCCAGCTGCGGCCAGAAGCGGTGTTCAGCCGCTCGGGGCTGTCCGAAGACGTCGAGCGTCTGCGCGGCCGCTACGCGGACCGCGGCTTCTACGCCGCCCGAGTGCGTCCGCGCACGGACGTCGATCCCGACGCCCTCACGGTCGACGTGCTCTTCGAGGTGGAGAAGAACGAGCTCTTCTTCGTCGACTGGATCAAGGTGGCGGGCAACACGCGCACCCGCGACACAGTGGTGCGCCGCGAGCTCAGCCTCGCCGAAGGCGAACTCTATTCGCACCGGGCGCTGGAGCGCAGCCGCGCCCGGGTGCGGCGGCTCGGCTTCTTCGAGGAGGTCTCGCTCGAAACCCAGCAGCTCGACGACGGGACCCTGGGTGTGACGGTCGACGTGGTCGAGCGGCCCACCGGCAGCTTCAGCTTCGGAGCCGGCGTCGGGTCGGCGGACGGCTTCCTGTTGAACGGCTCGATCCGCCAGGACAACCTATTCGGACGCGGCTGGGCCGTGAACGCCAGCGCGGACATCGGCAGCGATAGTCAGTTCGCCTCGCTGCGCTTCAACAATCCCGCGTTCATGAATACGGCGATGGGTGTGGGCACCTCCCTCACGTTCTCGGACTTCGAATTCGACGACTTCAGCCAGGAAGTCACGGGCATGCACCTGGACCTCTCATACCCGCTCGACGAGGGCGAGACGGTCGGAACCTTCGGCTACGGCTGGTCGAGCCGCGAGGTCACGGGCTTTTCGGAATTCCAGGCCTCCTCCCTGCTGCAGCGCGAGGAGTACCAGGGGAAGACCACTACCAGCCTGCTCACCCTGGCGGCGCGCTACGACACGCGGGACGACATCCGCTTCCCGCGCAGCGGTCAGATCAGCGGCCTGGCCCTCGAATTCGCCGGCCTGGGCGGCCTGTCGCAGTTCGTGAGGCTGGAAGGCCGCACCAGCTGGTTCCTGCCCGCGAAGCCTTGGACCGGCTTCGAATCCACCTTCGTCGTGAACTCACGGATCGGCTACGTATTCCCC
>CAXMNF010000121.1:0-17843 GCA_964194645.1 uncultured Gammaproteobacteria bacterium | reverse complement strand
CGCGACTCGCTCGATCCCGAGCGCACCGTCTGGGAGGCCATCTCGGACGGCGACGAGCAGATCGCGGTGGGCAAGGCAACGCTCTCCACGCGCGCCTATGTGGCGTCGTTCGGCTTCAAGGGCTCGGACCAGCAGAAGCGCGTGCACATGCTCTCGGGCGGCGAGCGCAATCGCCTGCACCTCGCGAAGCTGCTGCGCAGCGGCGGCAACGTGCTGCTGCTCGACGAGCCGACCAACGACCTCGACGTGGACACGCTGCGCGCACTCGAAGAGGCGCTGCTCGGCTTCTCGGGCTGCACGGTCGTGATCTCGCACGACCGCTGGTTCCTCGACCGGATCGCCACGCACATCCTCGCCTTCGAAGGCGACAGCCACGTCGAGTGGTTCGAGGGCAACTACCAGGACTACCAGGCCGACTACAAGCGCCGGCACGGCGTCGACGCGGATCAGCCGCACCGGATCCGCTTCAAGCGCCTGGGCGGCTGAGCGGCGACGCGTGTACAATCGCGCCGGTCTGGAGGGGTGCCGATGAGAACCGAGTGGCGAGGCCGAGCGCGCCTTCTTGTGGGGGTCACGGGCCTAGTGCTGGCGGCCTGCCAGGGCCAGCGAATTCGCGAGCAGATCGCGATCCCCGGAACCAGCGATCTGGTAAAGGTCCAGAGCGTGGCGCAGCGCTCGGTCTACCTGGACGCCGTCCTGGTCGGCGACCGCATGTCGGGGCGCTTCTTCTTTCCGGCTAGCGGCGACTGCCCCCGCCTACTAGAGGCGCAGGCCAGCGTCCAGTACCGCCGGGTCGGCGCCTGGGGAGAGGTGAGCGACGCAGACGGGCACTGCGAAGCGGTGGGCATCGGCGGCCTTGGCTGGTGGCGCGACCAGAACAGGAAGCAGCGCGCGCTCGGCAAGAAGCGCAAGCCGGCGCGCTTCCAGGTGATATTCACCGACGAGGCCTATGCGTTCGCGCGCGGCGACTTCCCGCTGGCGGGGGCGGTCCGCTGGCCGCTCGCGCAGGACACGATCGCAGTCATCCCGCGAAGCGAGGCCTGCCGCCAGCCGCTCGAGCGCGGCGAGGCCGCCATGGAGTACCGCACGAACGGCCCCGAAGCGCTGGTGCTGATCAGCCCAGACGGGATCTGCGAAATCGAAGGCTTCGTTCAGCCCGTGGGGCGGCCCTAGCTCGCCGTCAGGCCGCTCCCCCCGTTCCCGTAGGAGAGCGACTTCCGAGTCGCTCTCCGTCGCGGCAAGGCGAGCTCCGCTCGCCGTTAGGCCGCCAAGGCGAAGCTCAGCCGCGCGCGGAGCGCGGCTGAGCGGGCTGCTCGATCTCGCGCACGCGGACGCGCACGATGCGCGAGCCCGAGACGTCGGCCACCGCCAGCTCGTACCCGGGAACGCGAATCGCGTCGCCCTTGCGGGGTGCGCGGCCCAACGCGTTGAACACCAGCCCGGAGAGCGTATCGCCCGGCTCCGCAGGCACTTCCCAGCCGCTCTGGCGGTTGAAGTCCAACACCTTCACGCGCCCCAGCGCCTGGAAGCTCTGGTCCGGGAGCTTTCGGATCGCGAGCAACTCCTCGCGGTCGAACTCGTCGCGGATCTCGCCGACAATCTCTTCGAGGATGTCTTCCTGGGTGACCATGCCGAGCGTCACGCCGAACTCGTCCTTGACCATGGCCACGTGGCAGAAGGCGTGCTGCATGTCCTCGAGCAGCGGCAGGATCGCCTTGCGCTCGGGCACGCGCAGGACCGGTTTCAGGATCGTGGCGAGCGCGCCACCTCCGTTCTCGCGCGCCAGCTTGATCAGGTCCTTCAGGTGCACCACCCCCAGGATCTGGTCGATGCCGCTCTCGTAGATCGGTACGCGCGTGTAGCGCTCCTCCAGGATCTTCTCGAGCAGCTCGTCGGACGGAGTGCTGGCCGGAAAGGCCACGATCTCGGTGCGCGGCACCATGATCTCGGACACGGTCATCTCGGCGGCCCCTGCGGTCGCGCCGATGATCGCCAGCGGCTGGCCGTGGCCCTGTCCCGGGCGCGCCAGCCGGGCCATGCGCATCACCTCCTCGGCCGTGTGGAACTCCGCCTCCTGCCCGCCGGCGATGCGCTGCACGAGCGGTTGCAGGATGCGGTCGAAGACCAGGTGGACCGGCCGCAGCAGCGCGTGGAACAGGTAGAGGGGCAACGCCACCAGGTAGGAGATCCTGCGCGGGTGCGCGGCCGCCATGGCCTTGGGCAGCACCTCGGCGAAGATCAGCACGGCCACCGTCATCACCACGGTGGCGACCGCGATGCCGGTTTCCTCGCCGAGCAACGCGATGAACAATGCGGCCGCTGTAGCCGTGGCCAGAATGTTGGCGACGTTGTTGCCCAGCAGGATCGTCACGAGCAGCCGCGACGTCGAGCGCAGGAGGTCGCGAACCGCCACAGCCGCCGGCCCGTGCGCCGCCTTCACGTCGCGTTCGACGTCGTACGAGCGCAGGCGCAGCAGGGCGGTCTCGCTCCCCGAGAAGAACGCGGACACCAACATGCACCCGACGATGATCAGGACGTACCAGAGCCAGTCCATCAGACCTTGAAGGAGATCGGCGCTCACGGCCCCGACCCTGAATTGTTACTTGGCGGCTGTGGATCGTCCATTCAGTGCACGGAGTACGGCTGCGCTAGCGAGAACGGCGCGATCTCCGCGTCGAACTCCTCGCCGGCATCCGTGATCATCTGGTAGTGGCCGCGCATCGAGCCGAAGGGCGTGCTCAACGGACAGGCGGACGTGTACTCAAATGCCTGGCCTGGCGACAGTACGGGCTGCTCGCCGACCACGCCGGGACCCTCGACCTCCTGGACATCACCGTGCGCGTCGGTGATCTGCCAGCGTCGGCGCAGCAGCTGGACAGAGACCTCCCCCACGTTCGCGATCTCGATCCGGTAGGCGAAGAAGTACTCGCCGCGCGTCGGGTTGGAGCGCTCGGCGACAAACTGGGAGCGGACCCGGACGCGGACTCCACGTGTGCAGGCTTCCGACATGAGATCGCTGGGGACCCCTCCTCTGCAGTGCCCAGTGCACCAGGGTAGCCGATCCGGGGGGGCCTTGTAGAGCCCGCTACAGAGCCCCGCGCACCCGCCGCAGCAGCGTCTGCCGCTCGCGCGCGGTGCTGGCGCGGAAGCGCTGCCAGTCCCCCTCCAGCTTGAGGTCCGCGAAGATGCCGGCCGGATCCTCGTGGAAGTGCAGGAAGGCGGCCGAACCGCGGTAGAAGCTGCCGCGCTTGCGCTCCCGCAACGCCGGCAATCCGCGCAGAGCGGCGAGCAGCGGCTCCAAATGGTCCAAGGTGGCGTCGCCGGCGTGCTTCACGCGGCGCCTCGGCCCGCAAGCGCCCGACGGGGCGCGGCGAGCCGGTCGAGCAGGGCCCGGAGGGGATCATGCGGCATGGCGGCAGCGTACGCGAGCGGGCCCGCGCGAATCAACGGGCTGCGCGCTAGCCTGCGCGGGTCGTGCGCATCATCATCGAGGACGGAGCGGAGCAGGCCGCGCGCCGCGCCGCGCAGCTGGTCGAGGATCTGCTGCGCGGGGGACCCGCGCGGGTGTTGGCCCTGCCCACCGGTGCGACGCCCCTGCCCATGTACGAGCGACTCGTAGAGGCGCGGCGCAAACGGGGCCTGGACTTCTCGCGGGCGACGATCTTCGGCCTGGACGAATATGTGGGCCTGGCCGCGGACGACCCGCACACGATGCGTGAGCAGCTGCGCGCTCGGCTGCTCGACCCGGTCGGCCTGCCGGCAGCGCAGCTGCACACCCTGGACGGCTCGGCGCACGACCTCGGCGAGGCGTGCGCGCGTTACGAGGCGCAGATCGTCCAGGCCGGCGGCCTCGACCTGGTCGTGCTAGGAATCGGCGACGACGGCCACATCGGCTTCAACGAGCCGGGCTCCTCGCTGGGCAGCCGCACGCGGCTGAAGACGCTCACCCGCGAGACCCAGCGCGCCAATGCCAGCGGCTTCGCGCGGCCGGAGGACGTGCCACGCCTGGCCCTGACGATCGGCGTGGGCACCATCCTCGAGGCGCGCTGCTGCCTGCTGCTCGCCACGGGAGAGGCGAAGGCCGCGATCGTGGCCCGCGCGGTCGAGGGGCCGGTCACGGCGCAAGTGACCGCATCCGCCCTCCAGTTCCATCCGGACGCGCGCATCGTGCTCGACGCGGCGGCCGCGGGACGACTGGAGCGCGCCGACTACTACCGCGAGGTCGAGGCGCTGCAGGCCAGCCTGCCCGGCGACTAGAGTGCGATCACCCGGCCCTCGACCCGCGAGCGCTCCGCCGCAAAGCCGAGCAGGTGGCTGGCCAGCGAGACGCGGCCCGAGCTGCGCACCTCGTCGGTCGCGCCGCGGGCGACCACATCGGTGAAGTGGTCCAGCAGTCCCTGATCGCCGCCGAAGTGCCCGAGTTCCCGCCCGGCGAGGTCGATGTGCTCCTGCTCGAGCGATCCGTGGCGGCTCAGCTCGATGAGGCCCTCGCGCAGCATCCCCCGCAACTCGCCCTCGCTTCCGCTCACGCGGATGGTCCGCGTCTCGTGCGTGGCATGGCCCTGCACGGTGAAGGTCGCCTGCAGCCCCTTCTCGAAGGCCACCAGCAAGGTCTGGTGATCGGGTACGTCGTTGTCGCAGTGGTACACGCAGCGCCCGTAGCGGCCGGTCTCGAGCGCGCGGCGCCGCGCTTCACGCGACGGGTCCGACGAGACGTCGCGCCACGGCCAACCGCGCGCCAGCTCGTCGTCGGGCCCCAGGTAGAAGCGCAGCGCGTCGTGTGGGCACTGCTCCTGCACCGGGCAGCCGTCGCTGCAGCGCTCGGGCGCACCGGGCGGCGCATGCTCCGGCCGGTAGTGGGACAGCTCGCCGAACGACACCACCCGCTGCGGCGCGCGACCGGCCAGCCAGAGCAGCAGGTCTAGGTCGTGGCAGCACTTGGCCAGGATGATCGGCGCCGCCATGGCCCGGTTGCGGAACTTGCCGCGCACGTAGGAGTGCGTCATGTGCCAGTGCGCGACGTGCTCCTTCATGTCGAGGGTGAGCAGCTGGCCTAGCTGTCCACTCTCGAGGATGCGCGCGACCTCCTGGTAGAAGGCGGTGTAGCGCAGTACGTGCGCGATCTGCAGGACTAGGCCGCCCTGCTCGGCAGCCTGCACGATCGCGCGGCACTCGTCGGGCGTCGGCGCGATCGGCTTCTCGAGCAGCACGTGGTGGCCGCGCCCGAGCGCGGCCAGCGCCGGGCCGGTGTGCTCGTGGTCGCTGGTCGCGATGATCGCGGCCGGCGCGCGCCGTTCGCCCGCGAAGAGCTCGCGCCAATCGGCGAACTGCGCCCCGGCCGGCAGTCCCAGGCGCCGGCCAAGCGCCTCGCGCGCCTCCGCTCGCGGCTCGGCGAGCGCGACGATGCGCAACCGCTCGCCGTGGCGCTCGGCGTAGCGCCCGTAAGTCTCGCTGCCGCGCATTCCCGCACCGACCAACACCGCGTCCACGCGATCCATTGCCGCATCTTACGGTAGACTCGCACGCGATGAGCTTCGCAACCCGGCCCACGGTGCAGGGCTACACTGGCGCCGTCTCGGCCGGCCACTACCTGGCCGCCCAGGCGGGCGCTGGCCTCCTGGCGGATGGAGGCAATGCGGCGGACGCGGCCTGCGCGATGGGCCTCGCGCTCCAGGTGCTCGAGCCGCACATGAACGGCCCGGCCGGCGAGGTGCCCATCCTGTACTTCGATGCGGCCAGCGGCGAGAGCCACGCCATCTCCGGACAGGGCACCGCACCCGCGGCGGCCACGCTCGAGCGCATGAGTGCACTGGGCATCGAGCAGATCCCCGGCGACGGCCTGCTGGCGGCCACGGTGCCGGCGGCGCTCGACGCCTGGTGCCTGCTGCTGGAGCGCTTCGGCACCCGAACGCTCGCTTCCGTACTCGAGCCGGCGCGCACCTTGGCCGAGCGCGGATTTCCCATGTACCCGTTCCTGCGCGGCGTGCTGCGCTTCCTGGAGCCGCGCTTCCGCGAGGAGTGGCCCTCGAGCGCGGCGCTCTACCTGCCGCTGCGCCCGATCGGCGGCCGCCAGACAAATCCGGCCTTGGCGCAGGTGCTCGCCGACCTGGCCGAGGCCGAGCGCGCCGCCGGCGGCAGCCGCGAGCAGGGGATCCGCGCGGCGCGCGACTCATTCTACCAGGGCCGGCCGGCCGAGCAGATCGAGGCGTTCCTGGCTGAACCGGTGCGCGACGCCAGCGGACGCGCGCACGCGGGGCTGCTCTGCAGCGACGACCTGGCCGGCTATCGGGGCGCGCTGGAGCGACCTGTCTCGGCGGAGTACCGCGGAGCCACCGTCTGGAAGTGCCCTCCGTGGACCCAGGGCCCGGTGTTCCTCCAGCAGCTGCGCCTGCTGGAGGGCTTCGACCTGGCCGGCGCCGGCCACAACAGCGCCGAGACACTGCACACCTGGATCGAGTGCGCGAAGCTGGCCTTCGCCGACCGCGAGGCGAGCTACGGCGACCCGCGCTGCTGCGACGTGCCCATGGACGAGCTGCTCTCGGACGCATACACCGAAAAGCGCCGCGCGCTGGTCGAGCCCGAGCGCGCGTCCTTCGAGCTGCGCCCGGGTCTGGGCCAGCTGCCGCAGGGCTGGCCGCTGATCGGTCCGGACGACCTGCCGCCGTCGGAGCCGCAGGCGCTGGCCGCCGCGCAGGGCCGCGGGGACACCTCGCACTGCGATGCCGTGGACGCCGCCGGGAACCTCGCCTCGTGCACGCCGAGCGGCGCCTGGATCCCGTCCTCACCCGTGATCCCGGAGCTCGGCTTCCCGATCGGAACGCGCGCGCAGATGTTCGTGCTCGATCCGGCCCACCCGAACGCGTTGGCGCCGGGCAAGCGGCCGCGCACCACGCTCACGCCCTCGCTGGCGCGCCTGCCCGACGGCCGGCGCATGGCGTTCGGCACCCCGGGCGGCGACCAGCAGGACCAGTGGACTGTGCAGCTCTTCCTGAACCTGGTCGACTTCGGGTTCCGCGACCTGCAGCAGGCGATCGACGCCCCGACCGTGCATTCGAGCCACATGCCGGACTCGTTCCATCCGCGGCTCGCCAAGCCCGGCGTGGTCGGCGCGGAGGACCGGATTCCCGAGCCGGTGCTGGCGGAGCTTGTGCGGCGCGGCCACCGCGTGCGGCGCAGCGGACCCTGGGCGCACGGCCGCGTGATGGCCGTGACGCACGATGATGGCGGCCTGTGCACGGGCGCGGCGTCGCCGCGCGGCGCCGTCGCCTACTCGATCGCCTTGCCCTAGGAAGGCCAGGAAGGAGGACCTGTGACCCGCCCGAGCCGCTTTGGCGTGACCTTGCCGCAGATCAAGCGGAGCTGGGAAGAGGCGCGCAGCGCCGCTCTCGAATTCGACGCCCTGGGCTACGACACCGTCTGGGTGTGCGATCACGTGTACGGCGTGCCCGCGCCCCAGCTGCCCATCTTCGAGGCCTGGACCGAGCTCGCCGCAGTCGCCGCGCTGACCGAGCGGGTGGAGCTCGGGACCCTGGTCACCCCGCCCTTCTTCCGCAACCCCGCGATCCTGGCCAAGCAGGTGGTGACGCTCGACCACGTGTCGAACGGGCGCGCGGTCGTGGGGCTCGGCGCCGGCTGGTTCAAGCCCGAGTTCGAAGCGACCGGCTCGGCCTTTCCGCCGCTCGGCGAGCGCATGCGCGCGCTCGAGGAGACCTGCCAGATCCTGAAGGCGCTGTTCACCGAGGAGCGCGCGAGCTTCGAGGGCCGGCACTTCCAGATCCGCGACGCGATCTGCGAGCCCAAGCCGCTGCGCGTGCCGCCGATCCTGATCGGCGGCGGCGGCGAGCGCGTGCTGATGGGCATCGCGGCACGCCACGCGGACATCTGGAACAACCTGGCGGTGTTCCAGCCGCAGCTCGCGGCCAAGGTCGAGGCGCTGCGGCGCCGCTGCGACGAGGAGGGGCGCGACTTCGCAACGCTCGAGATCTCGCAGCAGTGCGTGGTGGTGATCGCCGAGGACGAGCCGGGCGCGCGCGAGGCGCTGGGCAAGGCCAAGAAGATCTACGGCGGCCACATGGGCGCGGCCCTCGAGGAACACGGCATCTGGGGCACCCCCGAGCGCGTGATCGAAGCGCTCGAGCAGCACCGCGAGGCGGGCTGTACGAGCTTCGCGATCGAGTTCTTCGGCCGCGACACGCGGATTCCCGCGCGGCTCTTCGCGGAGAAGGTGCTACCCGCGTTCCGCTAGGACGCGCAGCGCGCGGTGCAGCTCGACCAGCGCGAGCGTGTCCCGAGCGCAGTAGGCGCGGAGCTCGGCGCGCACCCGCGCTTCGGCTTGCGCGTCGAGCGTGCCGCGCAGCAGCGCCCCGATCGCGAGGGCGGCGCGGCCGCCGTCGGCGATGCCGTCCAGGTCGTCGTAGCCGAAGCCCGGCACGAGCGCTGGCGCCACCCGCTTGATCGAAAACGAGCCGGCGAAGCGGCTGGCGTAGACATGGTCGCGCACGACCTCGAGCAGGTCGACGAGCCGCGCCACGAGTGCGGCGAGCCCGGCGGCCAGGTCCGGGTAGGCGGCCGCCACAGAGTCGAGCACCCGCGCCTCGTAGCCGGAGTACACGTGGATCGGCGAGTCGTCGCGGGCGAGTTCGGCGAGCAGGCTCTCGGCGAAGGGACGGCGCGGGTCGCCCGCAGCGGGCGCCAGGAACTCGGCGTGCGCGAGCGCGCCGCTGGCGTCGACGCGGTGCAGCGACCACTGGAACGGTACCTGCTGGAACGGGGTCGTGCCGGGGAAGATCGGCCGCGCCGCGCTGGTCGCTTCGAAGTCCAGGTACGCAGCCGGAGGTCCCGAGCCGGCCAGCGCCTCGGCCAGGCCGGGCGCGACGACCAGGCCGTCGCCGCGCTGCGCTTGGCGCGCTCGGGCCTGACGCGGCTTCAGCGGGAATGAGTCGGGGATCGCAGCAATCGTCAGGACGCCGCGCTCGCGCAGCGCTTCGTACTCGGCGGAGCGGAGCCCCGGCAGGCGCCCGATCCAGTCTTCGGGCAGTCCCGCCGTGCAGTGCTCGAGGAACTCGCAGGGCCGCGGCGCGCGGCAGTGCGGCGAGGGCGCGCGCTCCGGCTCGCCGCCCGCCAGCCAGGCGCGCTGCTGGTCGAGCTGCTCCGCCACGTCCTCGGCCAGGAAGGTGGCCTCCTCGAGCACGTCCCGGCGCACGAAGTACTGCGACCAGTCGATGCCACCCGGTTCGGCTGGCCGGGTCGCATCCACCAGCCACAGCTCTGCGGACGCCAGTGCCAGCCCCGCGCCCCGGAGCACCCAGAGCTGCAGGGCCAGGTCGTCCAGGTGCTCGGGCCGCAGGGCGCCGGCCGACTTCACCTCGCGCAGACCAAAGCGGCCGTCCGGGAGGCGCTCCAGCAGGTCCGCGCGCACGCGGACGCCCCCGTGCTCGAAGGCGGCCTCGAAGATCGCCGGCACGTTTGGATCCTCCAGCAGCACCCGGGTTCGCGCATGCGCCGCGCCAAAGTCCCGCTCCTCGACCTCCACGCCACCGGGGTAGCAGCGCTGCGCTCCGCGCCCGATCTCGCGTCCCTCGGCCCGTCGCTCCAGCTCTCCGGCCTCCGGGGGCCGGGCCCGCCCGGGCGCGTGGCGCAGCTGCCAGAGTCTGCGCTCGCACTGCAGGCCAGCTGCGTACAGCGCCTTGTGCATCGGCTCCACGTGGTGAACGTAGCGGGGGATCGCCTATCTTTCGCCCCGCAATGGACGTCGGCATCATCGGACTCGCAAACTCCGGACGAACCACCGTGTTCCGCGCGCTGCTGGCCCACCGGGCCCCGAAGGCCGCGGGCGGCCGACACGCGGGCGCTGCGCTGGGCTCGATCCTCGTGCAGGAGCCGCGCCTGGAGCGGCTCGCCGAGCTGTTTCGGCCCGAGAAGACCACGCCAGTGGAGATCCGGGTGCACGACCTGTGTCCCTCGCTCGAGCGCTCGTTCCCGACCGCCGAGATCGAGGGGATGAAGCGCATGGACCTGCTGCTGCTGGTCGTGCCGGCCTTCGCGGACGCCTCGCCGGAGGCGTCGCTAGCGGGCTTCGAGCAGTTGCTGGGCGAGCTCTGTCTGGAGGACCTGGCGGCGGTCGAGCGCCGCCTGGCTCGGCACCCGCGCGAGAAGCTCGGCGACACCGAGAAGCATGCGCTGGAGCTCGCCCGCGAGGCGCTGGAGGTCGAGCGCCCGGTGGTCTCCCTGGAGCTCCGCGAGCCCGAGCGGCTGGCGCTGCGCGGCTATGCGCTGTGCACCGATCGACCGCTGATCGGGGTACGAAACACCGGCGAGGACGAGGCCGGCAAAGCGCTCCCGGCGGACCTGGCCAAGCGCGCGGCCGAGGCCGGCATTCCGCTGCTGGCGCTGTGCGCGTCGCTCGAGGCCGAGATGGCCGAGCTGGCGCCCGAGGAGCGCAGCGACTTCCTGGCCGAGTACTCGGTGGCCGAGCCGGCCAGCGGCGCGGTGACGCGCGCCATCCTGGAGCGCGCCGACCTGATCTCGTTCTTCACCGTGGGGGAGGACGAGTGCCGCGCCTGGCCGATCGCCCGGGGCACGCCGGCGCGGGAGGCCGCCGGCAAGATCCACTCCGACATCGAGCGCGGCTTCATCCGCGCCGAGGTCGTGCCGTTCGAAGAGCTCATCTCCCTCCCGGGTCTGATGACGGAAGCGCGCAAGACGGGGCAGCTGCGCCTCGAGGGAAAGGACTACCGGATCGAGGACGGCGAGATCGTCCACTTCCGGTTCAACGTGTAGTCGCCTGTCCGCAGGCGCTCAAGCGACGCCCGCGGATCGGCGATACGTCACATGGGGAGACGGAGTTGAACAAGCACCTGCACATCCGCCTACTGCTGTTGCTGGGCTGCGTCTGGCTGGCCGGGGTCGCCCGCGCCGAAGCCGAGCCCGAGCCGATCGTGCTGCCGCCGCTGGACCGCGGCGCGCAGGACGCTGAGCTGCCGGAGCCCGAGGCGCTGCGCTCCGCAGTCGCGTTCTGGATGCGTGTCTATCTCGAAGCCACCACCAGCGCCGGCTTCCTGCACGACTCGAAAAAGATGGGCGTGGTCTACGAGACCGTGCGGCTCGAGGAAGGCCAGGGCCACCGCGCGCGCGAGCGCTACGTCGAGGCCCGCAAGGACCACTGGCGCGCCGCCCTGCGCCGCATCGCCAAGGGCGGCGAGCCGCGGGATCAGGACGAGGAGAACGTGCTGCGCATGTTCTCCCTCGAGCTGGACCGCCCTCCCGGCCCCGCCGACCTGTACGAGGCGGCGCGCCGCATCCGCTTCCAGCTCGGGCAGCGCAACAAGTTCCGCGACGGCATCATCCGCTCGGGCGCCTACGAGGACGACATGCGGGCGGTCTTCCGGCACCTCGGCCTGCCCGAGGATCTCGCCTACCTGCCGCACGTCGAATCGTCGTTCAACGTGGAGGCCTACTCCAAGTACGGGGCAGCCGGGATCTGGCAGTTCATGCGCTCCACTGGCCGCCGCTACCTGACGATCAACTACGTGGTCGACGAGCGCCTCGACCCCGCGCTCGCGACGCGCGCTGCCGCGCGCCTGTTGCGCGACAACTACAAGGCGCTCGAGAGCTGGCCGCTGGCGATCACGGCCTACAACCACGGCGCGACCGGAATGCGCCGCGCCAAGCGCAAGCTCGGCACCGACGACATCGGCGTGATCGCAAGCAAGTACAGGAGCCGGACCTTTGGCTTCGCGTCCCGCAACTTCTATGCGCAGTTCCTGGCGGCGCGGCGCATCCTGCAGGGCTACGAGCCCTACTTCGGACCGCTGCGGCGAGACTCAGCAGAGGTCGTGGACGAGTTCAAGCTGCCCTTCTACGCCGACGCGGCCGACCTGCAGCGCTACCTGGGCATCGCCCCGGACGTGATCCAGCGCTACAACCGCTCGCTGCGCCGGCCGGTGTTCACTTCCGGCAAGCGCATTCCCAAGGACTACCTGTTGCGCTTGCCCGCCGGCACGGTCGGCCCCAACGCCGACGTGTGGCTGGCCGCGCTGCCCGAGGCCAAGCGCCACGCGGAGCAACACCGCTCGAACTACTACCAGGTGCGGCGCGGCGACACGCTCTCGCACATCGCGCGGCGCCACGGCACCTCGGTCCGGAAGATCGCTTCGCTGAACAACCTGCCGAGCCGACACCGCATCCACCCGGGCCAGGTGCTGCAACTTCCCGACTCCGGCACCCGCACGCGGAAGAAGCCGGCGCCCGCGCTGGTGAGCACCGCGCACGCGGAGCCCGTTCCGCAGCCAGAGCCGAAGGCGAAGCCGGAGCCGGAGCCTTCAATCGTGCTGGCCGAGCCGAAGCCTGCGCCGCAGCCGGGCGCAAACGGAGCGACCCCCGCGCAGGCCGGGAACGGCTCGGCCGAGCCGCCTGCGGAGATCGTGATCGCCCGGGCCGACCCGATCGCGCGGCGGCCCGCGCCGCCTGGCGAGCGGCCGCCTGCCCTGCCCCAGGACTCGCCGTGGCGCCGCGTCGATGGCGACCAGATCATCGTCGACGCCGATGAGACCCTGGGCCACTTCGCGGACTGGTTGAACGTCTCGACGCAGCGGCTGCGCGACCTGAACGCGCTTTCCTACGGGCGCGGTCTGCGGATCGGGCAGCGCCTGAAGCTGGACTTCCGGAGCGTGAATTCGACCGATTTCCTCGAGCGCCGCATGGAGTACCACAAGGGCATCGAGGAGGACTTCCTGACCGCGTTCCGCGTGGCCGGAACGGTCGAGCACCAGCTGCGCCGGGGCGACAGCATCTGGGCGCTCTCGCGCGAGACCTACCGGGTTCCGACCTGGCTGATCCGCCGCTACAACCCCGACGCGGACCTTGTCCGGCTGGTGCCGGGCCAGCGCCTGCAGATCCCGGTGATCGAGAGCCTCTGATCAGCCGCGCAGCAGCTCGCGGGCAATGATCAAGCGCTGGATCTCAGAGGTGCCCGCACCGATCTCCATCAGCTTGGCGTCTCGGGCGATGCGCTCCACGGGGTAGTCGCGCGTGTAGCCATAGCCGCCCAGTACCTGCACGGCCGCCAATCCCGCCCGCGTACCGACCTCGGAGGCGAACAGCTTGGCCGCCGAGGCGATCTGGCTGCAACCCGTGTCTTCGATACAGCGCTGCGCCGCGTGGTAGACCAGCAGGCGCGCGGCCTCGACCTCGGTATAGGTGTCGGCGAGCAGCTTCTGCACCATCTGGAAGTCCCCGATCGGGCGGCCGAACTGGCGGCGTTCGCCGGCATAGGCCACGGCGTGGTCGAGCGCGGCCTGACCGAGCCCCACGGAGATCGCGGCGAGCGTGGCGCGCTCCACGTCGAGCCCGCGCATCAACATGGAGACGCCCGCATTCTCTTCGCCGATCCGGTCGGCCACCGGCACGCGCAGCGAGTCGAGGCGCAGCTCAGCGGTCGGGCTGCCGCGCATGCCCATCTTGTCGAGCGTGCGGCTGGTGGAGAAGCCCGGCGCGTCGCCGGCCACGTGGAAGACCGAGATACCCTGCGCGCCGGCCTCGGGATCGGTGCGCGCGTAGACCACCAGCGAGCCCACCTCGGAGCCGTTGGTGATGAAGGTCTTCGAGCCGTCGAGCACGTAGTGATCGCCGTCGCGCCGCGCCGTCGTGCGCATGCCCAGGGAATCGGAGCCCGAGCCGGGCTCGGTCAGCGCCCAGGCGCCGATCGCCTTGCCGCTGCACAGATCCGGCAGCCAGCGCTCGGCTTGCGCCTCGTTGGCGTCGCGCACGATCGCGCCGACCGCGAGTACCGCGTGCGCGCCGTAGGAGAGCGAGACCGAGCCGGAGACGCGCGCCAGCTCTTCCATGATCAGCGCGGCCATCAGGTAGTCACCGCCGCTACCGCCGTACTTCTCGGGCGCCAGTACGCCGAGCGCGCCCACCTCGCCCAGCCGCAGGAAGATCTCGCGCGGGAACTCGTCGTCCTTGTCGATGCGCGCCGCGATCGGCGCGATCTCGTCCTGGGCGAGCCGCGCGACAAGGTCGCGAATCAGCTCCTGCTCCGACGTGAGGTCCAGCATGGCAGGAGACTACACCAACCTAGACCTGGAAGATGGTCTCGTCCGGCAGCCGAAGCGCGGTGAGCGAGCCACCGTACACGCAGCCGGTATCGATCCCGATGCTGTACGGCAGGTTCCAGCGGATCTGCAGATCCGGCATCGGCGTGTGGCCGTACACAACGGTCACCCCCAGGCTGTGCGGGATCTCGGCCGTCGAGCGTTGCCAGAGCAGCTCCGCGGGCCGCTCGTGCGCGAGTGCGTAGTCGATGTCCGAGAGGTTCAGCGCCTCGCGTGAGAGGCCTGCGTGCACGAACGCGTAGCTGCCCTCCACGTGGAAGGGGACCAGCTCGCTGTAGAACTTCTCGTGGCGCTCCGGCAGCTTGAAGTCCTCGCTGCTGTAGAAGCCATACGACATGAGCGTGGTGTCGCCGCCATTTTTCAGGAACGCCTCGCCGCCGAAGTGCCAGGGGGAAGGCGAGCCCAGATAGGACAGGAACATCGCCTCGTGGTTCCCGATCAGGAAGGTGCAGCGCTGGCTCTGCTGGAATTCGATCAGGAGCTCCACCGTGCCCGCCGGGTCGGGCCCGCGGTCCACGTAGTCCCCAATGAAGATCACGTGGTCGTCCGACGCGAGCGGCAGGCGGCCGAGCAGCTTCTCGAGCTCGGCCCGCATCCCGTGGATGTCTCCTACTGCGTAGAGCATGCCCACGCCTTATCGGACGGGGACCCCCGCGGCCTGCGGCGCCGGCCCGGTTGGCGCGGTCGGCAGATTCGCGAGCTGTCCACAAGCGGCGAATACGTCGTCTCCGCGGCTGCGACGAATCGACACGGGCGCACGGCTTTGGGCCAGCTCGGCGGCGAAACGCTCCACGGTGGCGTCATCGGGCCGCCGGTAGGGCGCACCCGGATGCTCGTTCATCGGGATCAGGTTGACCTTGGCACGCAGGCCGTGGAGCAGCCCGACCAGCCGGCGCGCGTCGTCTCGGGCGTCATTCACGCCGCGGATCAAGGTGTACTCGAAGGAGATCCGGTCGCGGCGCGCCAGCGGGTAGCGCCGGCAGGCCTCCAGGAGTTCCGCCAGCGGAAAGCGGCGGTTCAGCGGTACGAGCCGCTCGCGCACCGCGTCCGTGGTCGCGTGGAGCGAAACGGCGAGCCGCGTCTTCACCGCCTGGCCGAGCGCCTGCATCTGCGGGACCACGCCGGCGGTGGAGACGGTCACGCGCCGCGCGGAGAGCCCGGCGGCATCCGGGTCGCACAGCACGCGGATCGCCTGGACCACATTCGCCAGGTTCAAGAGGGGCTCACCCATGCCCATGAACACCACGTGCGTGAGGCGCTCGCCGCGCTCGGCCAGGCGCTCGCTCGCGCAGAACACCTGGTCGACGATCTCCTCGGCCCGCAGGTTCCGCTCGAGCTTCATGCGCCCGGTCGCGCAGAACGAGCAGTCCAGGCTGCAGCCCACCTGCGACGACACGCAGAGTGTGCGGCGCTGCTCTTCGGGAATGATCCCGGACTCGATCCGCTGGCCGTCAGCCGTGCGCAGCACCAGCTTCTCGGTGCCGTCGGCGGAGCAGTGCAAGGCCTCGATCTCGAGCGTGCGCGTGGCCCAGCGCGAAGCCAGGTCCGCGCGCAGCGAGCGCGGAAGATTGGACATGTCCTCGAACTCGTGCACGCCTCGGCGCCACAGCCAACGCAGCACCTGATCGGCGCGGTAGGCCTCGACGCCGTCGTCCTTGAACGCGCGGCGCAGCTCTTCGGGGGTGCGCGCCAGTACCTGGTTCACGAAATCTCCTGCCGCCGGTACTCGAAATAGGCGATGCGCCGGCCCTCGGCAAGCCACTGCGTCTCGTAGCTGGTCTCCGGCCGCTCCGGAGGCTGATCGAACCAGCGGGTCGGCGCGGCGCGGTTCTCGAGCCCCGGCGCCGCCGACAGAGCCTCGTGGATCCACTCCGCGTAATCCAGGTGGTCGGTGGCGGCGTACAGTGCTGCGCCCGGGGCCAGCACGCCGCTCAGCCGCTCCAGGAACGGGGCCTGGAACAGCCGGCGCTTCCAGTGGCGCTTCTTCGGCCAGGGGTCTGGGAAGTTGATCCAGCACTCGCAGACGCTCGCCGGTGGCAGCACGCGCTCGAGCAGGTACTCGGCAGTCGCGTGCACGACCTTCACGTTGCTGAGCTCGCGACGCTCGATGCGGCGTGCCGCTTTGAAAACGCGCTTGCGCGACACCTCGACGCCCAGGAACGGCACGCCGGGTCGGGCTTCGGCCAGCCCGATCAGCAGCTCCGCGCGCCCGAAGCCGATCTCGAGCACCAGCGGCGGCGGCCCGACCAGGGGACCGAGCCCCTCGCGCGCCAGCGCCTCGCTCTCGAGCTGCGCGGCTAGCGGAGCGGGATCTCGACCGGACACAGCAACTGGGGCCCGTCGGCCCACGGCGCAGCCGAGCCGGCGAACGCCGGCTCGCCACCGCGCAGCCGCTGCCAGATCGGCGAGGGCGGAGTGAGCAGCAGGGTCTCGCCCCGTCCGGCGGGCAGACCCGCCAGCTCGCGCGCGCGCTCGAGTGCGAGCTCGGGACCGCCGAGCCCGTCCACCAGCCCGTGCTCGAGCGCCTGCGCGCCAGTCCACACGCGGCCCTCCGCGACCTTCTCGAGCTCGCCGGGCTCGCGCCCCCGTCCCGCCGCCGCCTTCTCGACGAACCCGCGGTAGATCTGCTGCACCTGGCGCTCCAGCAGCGCGCGCTCCTCGTCACTGCGGCGCCGGAACGGGTCGTAGATCGCGGCGTGGCTGCCCCGCGTCACGCCGTCGAAGCGCACGCCGATGGCCGCGGCCAGCTCGTCGAAGGACAGGCCGGCCAGCACGACGCCAATCGAGCCGGTCAAGGTGGTCGGCTCGGCGATGATCTCGTTGGCGCCCATCGCCACGTAGTAACCGCCGGATGCGGCCGTATCGCCCAGGCTCGCCACGACCGGCTTGCGCTCGCGCAGGCGCTGCACCGCACGCCAGATCAGGTCCGAAGCGAGCGGATCGCCGCCGGGGCTGTTGACGCGCAGCACTACCGCGCGCACGTTGGACAGCTCGGCCGCCCGGCGCAGCAGCCCGATCACGGCGCGCGCCGACTGAGCCGTGTGCCGAATCAGTCCCTCGACCAGGATCAACCCGATGCGCGGCGGACCGTCGCGCAGCGGCTCGAGCGCGAAACGCGGCCGCGACAGGCGCTGGTAAGCCGCGGCGGGCAGCAGCGCCGCCTGTTCAGCCTCGGACTCGGACCCTTCGGCGGGCGGGTCCGCCGCGTCTGCCGCGTCCGCATCCGCATCCGCGGCCAGGGCGGCCAGCCGCGCGGGCAACTCGTCGGCGTAGACCAGGGCGTCCACCAACCCCGCCTCGCGCGCTTCCGCAGCCAGATACGGCCCGCGGTCGATCCAGTCGCGCGCGACCTCGGGCGATACGCCGCGACCCTCGGCCAGACCGCGGAGCAACGCGCCGTACAGGTCCTCGACCACGGACTCCAGGGCCTCGCGCGCCTCCTCCGAGAGCCCGCTGCGCTCGATCAGCTCGCCGGCCGACTTGTAGCGCCCGGCGTGCAGCACTTCGGGCCGCACCCTCAGGCGATCCAGCAGCTCGCGCACGTAGGGCGATTCGACGCGAATGCCGAGCAGGTCGAGGTGACCCTCCGGCGTCATCCAGAACCGGTCCGCGCACGCGCCCAGCCAGGCGCCGGCGTTCCCGCTGCGCTCCGCGTACACGACGCTGCGCTTGCCCGCCGCGCGCAGCCGCGCCAGCGCGCGCTCCAGCGTCGCGAGCTGCGCCCAGCCG
>CAXMNF010000120.1:0-7268 GCA_964194645.1 uncultured Gammaproteobacteria bacterium | reverse complement strand
AAGGCGGCGATCGTCGCGGCGCGCAACGTGCTCGAGGAACGCGGGCTGGACCTTCCCTTGTTGCTCTCGCTGGCCGTGGTCGACGCCAGTGGCCGCAACATCTCCGGCCAGGGCGTGGACGCGTTCTGGGTGTCGGTCGCCCACGCACGTCCTTTCGCGGTGGGTCTCAACTGCTCGCTCGGCGCCGAGCTCATGCGGCCCTATGTGGCCGAGTTGTCCGAACTCGCCCCGGTCCGCATCAGCTGCTACCCGAACGCCGGCCTCCCGAACCCGATGGGCGCCTACGACGAAACGCCGGAAATCACCGCGCGGCTACTGCGCGAGTTCGCCGAGAGCGGGCTGGTCAACCTGGTGGGCGGCTGCTGCGGCACTACGCCGGACCACGTGCGCGCGATCCGCGCGGCCGTCGACGGCGTGGCGCCGCGCCAGGTCCCGGAGATTCCGCGCGAGTTCCTGGAGCTTTCCGGCATGGAGCGGCTCGTCGTGCGGCCCGACTCGAACTTCATCATGATCGGCGAGCGCACCAACGTGACCGGCTCGCGGCGTTTCGCGAACCTGATCAAGCGCGACGACTTCGCGGGCGCGATCGAGGTGGCGGTGGACCAGGTGCGCGGCGGAGCCAACCTGATCGACGTGAACATGGACGAGGGCCTGCTCGACTCCGAGGCGGCCATGACTACGCTGCTCAACTACGTGGCCACCGAGCCCGAGATCGCGCGCGTGCCGATCGTGGTCGATAGCTCCAAGTGGTCGGTGATCGAGGCCGGCCTGAAGTGCGTGCCCGGAAAGGGCGTGGTCAACTCGATCAGCCTGAAGGAAGGGGAGGCGGACTTCCTGGACAAGGCCCGCCAGGTGCAGCGCTACGGCGCCGCCGTGATCGTGATGGCCTTCGACGAGGCCGGCCAGGCCGACACGGTCGAGCGCAAGGTCGAGATCTGCCAGCGGGCCTACCGCCTGCTGGTCGAGCAGGCCGGTTTCGATCCGCAGGACGTGATCTTCGATCCGAACATCCTGGCCGTCGCGACGGGCATCGAGGAGCACGCTGAGTACGCCAAGAACTTCATAGAGGCCGCCGGACTGATCAAGCAAAGCTGTCCGGGCGCGCGCATCAGCGGCGGCGTGAGCAACCTGAGCTTCTCGTTCCGCGGCAACGACGTGGTGCGCGAGGCGATGAACTCGGCGTTCCTATACCACGCCATTCGGGCCGGTCTCGACATGGGGATCGTCAACGCCGGGCAGCTGATCGTGTACGAGGACATTCCCAAGGATCTGCTGGAACGCGTCGAGGATGTGCTGTTCAACCGCCGCGCGGACGCCACCGAGCGCCTGGTCGACTACGCCGAGACCGTGCGCGGCGAGGGCACGAAGCGCGTCGTGGACGACGCCTGGCGGCAGGGCACCGTGGAGGAGCGGCTCTCGCACGCGCTGGTGCGCGGCATCCTGGACCACATCATCGAAGACACCGAGGAAGCCCGTCAGAAGTACCAGCGCCCGCTCTCCGTGATCGAAGGGCCGCTGATGGACGGGATGAGCGTCGTCGGCGACCTGTTCGGCTCGGGCAAGATGTTCCTGCCGCAGGTCGTGAAGAGCGCGCGCGTCATGAAGCGCGCCGTCGCACACCTGGAACCCTATATGGACGCCGAGCGCTCCGAGGGCGAGAGCCCTGCGAAGATCGTGATGGCGACCGTGAAGGGCGACGTACACGACATTGGCAAGAACATCGTGGGCGTGGTGCTGCGCTGCAACGGCTACGAGGTGATCGACCTGGGCGTGATGGTCCCGGCCGCGAAGATCCTCCAAACCGCGATCGACGAGGGTGCGCGCATGATCGGCCTGTCGGGCCTGATCACGCCGTCTCTCGACGAGATGGCGTCCGTGGCGCGCGAGCTGGAGCGCTCCGGGTTCGAACTACCGCTGCTGATCGGCGGAGCCACGACCAGCCAGCAGCACACGGCGGTGAAGATCGCCCCCGAATACCACGAGTCGGTCGTGCACGTGCACGATGCGTCGCGCGCGGTGGGCGTGGTGACCAGTCTGCTCGACGCCGATCGGCGCCGCGAGCTGGACGGCAAGAACCGCGAGAGCCAGGCACGCCTGCGCGCCGTCTACAGCAAGAAGCAGCAGAAACCCCTGCTCAGCTACCCCGAGGCTTGTGCCCGCGGCCCGCAGCTGGATCTCTCCGCCGAGCCGGCACGCCCGAGCTTCACCGGCGTGCGTCAGCTCGACGATCTGCCGCTCGAGACCCTGGTGCCCTTCATCGACTGGACCTTCTTCTTCTCGGCCTGGGAGCTCAAGGGGAAGTTCCCGAAGATCCTCGACAGCCCGGCCTACGGTGAGGCCGCCCGTGAGCTCTACGAGAACGGGCGCAAGCTGCTGGACCAGATCATCTCGGGCAAGCTGCTTCGGGCGCGCGGAGCCTACGCACTCTGGCCGGCCAACCGCGAGGGCGACGATGTAGTCCTGTGGCGCGACGATGCGCGGCGCGAGGAGCTGGAACGGTTCCCGATGCTGCGTCAGCAGTCCGCCAAGACGGACGGGCGGCCCTGCTACTCGCTGGCCGACTTCGTGGCGCCCGTGGGGATCGCCGACTACCTGGGCGGATTCGCGGTCACGGCGGGGCTCGGCGCCGACGAGTTGGCCAAGCGCTTCGAGGACGAGCACGACGACTACAACTCGATCATGACCAAGGCGCTGGCCGACCGGCTGGCCGAGGCGTTCGCCGAGTACCTGCACCAGCGCGCGCGGAGCGACTGGGGCTACGGCGCCGACGAGGGGCTCAGCAACGCGGATCTGATCGAGGAACGCTACCGGGGAATCCGCCCGGCGTTCGGCTACCCGGCCTGTCCGGACCACGCGCCCAAGCGGCGCTTGTTCGAGCTGCTCGATGCCGGGCAGCTCGGCCTGTCGCTCACCGAGAGCTGTGCGATGCTGCCGGCGGCCAGCGTCAGTGGCCTGTACTTCGCGCACCCGGAAGCGCGCTACTTCAACGTGGGGCGCATCGACCGGGACCAGGTCGAGAGCTACGCGGGGCGCCTCGGCACGCCGGTCGCGGAGGTCGAGCGTTGGCTGCAATCGAACCTGGCATATCCGACCTAGGGACGGAGCGCGCGCTTGCCTTGGCCCGTGAGGCGGGCTTCGCGCGCGCTGGTGTCGCGCGTGTAGAGGCCTACCCGGAACTGGCACGGGTTCGCGAGTGGCTGCGGCGCGGCTACGCCGGGGACATGCACTACATCGAGCGGCGCCTGGCGGAGCGCGAAGACCTGACGCTCGTACTGGAGGGCGCGCGCAGCGTGTTGGTCTGCGCGCTTCCCTATGACTCGGGGGCACCCGACTCGACAGCGGCGCGGCCCGCGGGAACCGGCTGGGTGTCACGCTACGCCTGGGGGCGCGACTACCACGACGTGGTCGGCGAGCGCCTCGACGCCCTGGTGGCCGAGCTTGGCCAGGCCTTCCCGCAGGCGCGCTTCAAGCGCTACGTCGATACCGGTCCCGTGCCGGAGCGCCTGCTGGCGGAGCGCGCGGGCGTCGGCTGGATCGGCAAGAACTGCTGCGTGATCGACCCCGAGCTCGGCTCCTACGTGTTCCTGGGCGTGGTGCTCACCGACCTGGACCTCCGGCCGGGCGAGCCAGCAGCGGACCACTGCGGGAGCTGCCGCGCCTGCCTCGACGTGTGTCCCACGGACGCGTTTCCAGAGCCCGGTGTACTCGACGCGCGCCGCTGCATCTCGTACCTGACCATCGAGCGCCGCGGGCCGCTCCCGGAGGAGCTGCGCGAAGGCATCGGGGACCACCTGTTTGGCTGCGACCTCTGCCAGGAGGTGTGCCCCTGGAATCAGCGGCGCGCTCGGCCACTGGCCGACGAGCCCGAGCTGGCCCCGCGCGAGGAGTGGCACGCGCCCTCGCTCGCGGAGCTGCTGGCGCTCGATGACGCTGCGCTTCGCACGCGGCTGCGCTCAAGCGCGCTCAAGCGCGCCAAGCTCGCGGGGCTGCGCCGCAATGCGCTGATCGCCGCCGGAAACCTGGGCGATCCGGGCCGGCGCGCGTTGGTCGAGCGCCACCTGGCCGATCCGGATCCGGGTGTGGCCGACGCGGCGCGCTGGGCTAGCGTGCGGCTGGGAGGTCCCGAGCCACCTGCAGCAGCTGGCCCGGGAAGTCCGACATGACGCCGTCGACGCCCGCCTCGAGCAGCCGCTGCATCTCGTCCGGCTCGTTGATGGTCCACACGTGCACGAACAGCCCGAGCTGGCGCGCGGCTTCGAGCGATTCTGGCGTGATCAGCGGATTCCCGGCGAACTCCGTCGGGATCTGCAGCGCCTGGCCGAGCGGCCGGAAGCGCTCGATGCGCTCCTCTTGGACGGCCTGGTAGAAGCCGACCAGGTCGCCGAGCGACGAGCCGATGGCCGTGCCCGGATCGAGCTTGCGGATCGATTCCATCACGCCGTCCTCCGCGGCCGCGAGCAGCACGCGCCGGGTCGCGTCGGCGCGCCGCACGATCCTCACGACGTCTTGCACCACGGCCAGGTCACCTTGCTTCACCTCCAGGTTGATGCGGGCGCCAGGGCAGCGCCCCAGCAGCTCCGCCAGGCGGGGAATGCGCACGCCCTTGGCGCGGAACGGGAACGCCTGGCCGTCCGGGCTGAAGCGGTAGCCCGCGTCCAGACCCGAGAGTTCCGCGAACGAGTAGTCGGCGATCGCGCCGCTCCCGTCCGTGGTGGCGTCCACCGTCTCGTCGTGGCACAGCACGATCTCTCCGTCGCGAGTGGCGTGGCAGTCCGTTTCCAGGTAGACGATGCCAAGGTCTAGCGCCCGCTCGAAGGCCGGCAGCGTGTTCGAGGGCGCTTCGCCGCTCGCGCCCTGGTGTGCGAACAGATGCGGACGCGGCTGGTCGAAGTAGGGATGCACGGGGCCACCCTACGCTCGGGTCCCCGCTGTTGACAAGGATGGCCAGGGCGCGATCGTCCGGGCGGGCGCCAAGCGCCGAGGGGGTGCAGCGATGTGCGTGCTGACGCGAGACGAGATCCTCCGGGAGATCGAGAGCGGTCGTCTGCGCATCGATCCGTTCGCCGCGGACCAGGTCGGTCCCGCTTCGATCGATCTGCACCTGGGGAACGAGCTGCGCGTACCGCGCAGCGACATCCAGGGGCCCATCCACGTGACGGACGATGCGGACTGCATGGGCTACACGGAGCTCGTGAAGCTCGACCAGCCCTACGTGCTCGAGCCGGGCATGGCCGTGCACGGAATCACCCGCGAGACCATCGACCTGCCGCCGAACCTCTGCGGCTGGCTGGAGGGCCGCAGCAAGATCGCCCGGCTGGGCCTCACCGTGCACGTCACGGCGGGCTTCGTGCACCCCGGCGTCACGAATCGCCAGGTGCTCGAGCTCTCGAATGTCTCGGGTGTGGCGCTTGCCCTGCACGCCGGGGTGCGGATCTGTCAGATCGTGCTGGAGCGCACCGAGGGAGAGGCCGTGTACCGGGGGCGGTTCGCCGACCAGACCGGGCCGTGAGGGCCGTCGCGCAGCGCGTGACGCGCTGCTCCGTTCAGGTGGAAGGTGAACTGGTCTGTGAGATGGGGCCGGGCCTCCTGGCCTTGGTCGGCGTGTCGGTCGAGGATGGGTCGGCGGATGCCGCACAGCTGGCCGAGAAGCTGGTGCACCTGCGGATCTTCCCGGACGAGGCCGGGAAGATGAACTGCTCGCTGCTCGATGCGGGCGGCGGACTCGCAGTGGTCTCGCAGTTCACCCTGCTCGGCGACTGCCGCAAGGGCCGACGCCCGAGCTATGGAGAAGCGGCCGCCCCCGAGGTCGCCGAGCCGCTGATCGAGCAGCTGGTCGAAGCCGCCCGCGGGCTCGGTGCGTCCGTGGTGACCGGCCGCTTCGGCGCGAGCATGCAGGTGGAACTCGTGAACCAAGGACCGGTGACCTTGCTGCTCGACACGCATCGGAAATTTTAGGACTCTTCCGCCATGCCTGGCAGCCAGTCGATCAGCCACCGCCTGACCCGAGTCCTGATTCGACCCGTACTCGTGCTCGCCCTGTGCACGGCCGTGCCCGGAGCCGCAAGCGCCGCGCAGAGCGCCGGCTCGGAATTCCTGTACGGCACTGGCGCAGTAGTCTGCTCCATCCTCTGGGGCCCGGCGAAGGTGATCTACGGCGTGCTCGGCGCGACGGTCGGTGGCCTGGCCTGGGTGCTGACCGGCGGACGCAACGACACCGCGCGCAGCATCATGCAGCCGGCGCTGCGCGGTGACTACGTGGTGACACCCGAAAACCTCGCTGGCAACCGACCGATCTCGTTCGTGGGCCGCGATCCCCTGACCGAGCCCTATCCTTACGAGTAACCGCGTGCGGCTGCGGCGCGTATGCTCTGCCGGCAGGAGGTAGAGTGGAAGACGCATCGCTGCTGGCTGGTTCGCTCACGGCGCTTCTGGCGGGCGTACTTTCGTTCCTGTCGCCGTGCGTGCTGCCGCTGATGCCCGCCTACCTGTCGTTCGTGAGCGGGCTCTCCCTGGAGGAGCTGCGCGGCGACGGCGATGGGGATGCCGGCGGGGACGAAGCTCCGGCCAAGGCGGCGGCGCACCGCGCCGTATTGCTCGGGTCGCTGGGCTTCATCGGCGGCTTCTCCGCCGTGTTCATCGCGATCGGCGCCTCGGCGACCGCGATCGGCCGGGTCGTGACCGGGCTGAAGTTCAATCTGTTCGGCCTGGTGTTGACGCCGACCCACCTGGCCGGGGTGGTGATCATCTTGTTCGGCCTGCACCTGGCCGGCGTGCTGCGCATCCCGATCCTGTACCGGGAGCAGCGTTTTCAGCTCGGAGCGGGCGGCGGGGCGCTGCGCGCCTTCCTGCTAGGTGCCGCCTTCGCGTTCGGCTGGACGCCCTGTATCGGGCCGGTGCTGGCGGGGATCCTGACCCTGGCGGCGGGCCAGGACACCGTTTGGCACGGCATCTTCCTGCTGTCGCTCTACAGCCTGGGGCTGGGAGTTCCATTCTTCCTGATGGCGCTCAGCCTCGACCGCTTCTACCAGATCTTCGAGCGCGTGAAGCGCCACTTCCGAGCCATCGAGATCGGCTCGGGGGTGTTGCTGGTCGGCGTGGGCCTGCTGGTGCTGTCCGACTCGCTGGTGGTCCTGAACTCCTACCTGGGCTTTATGACGGATTTCGTGCTGGCGATCGAGGAGCGGCTGCTGTGAGGGGCCCGCTCGCCGCTGCCGGCCTGCTCGCGCTGCTCGCCGCATGCAGTGTCGAGGTGACCCCGCCAGCGGGAG
>CAXMNF010000119.1:0-4936 GCA_964194645.1 uncultured Gammaproteobacteria bacterium | reverse complement strand
CGAGCAGCGCGTGCAGCAGATCGTGGCGCTCGGCCCGCTCACCAACCTGGCCCAGCTGCTCGACGAGGACTCGGCCCTGCTCGAGGGCGTCGAGATCGTGTGGATGGGCGGAACACTCTCGGCCGGGAACATGACGGCCGTGGCCGAGTTCAACTGCTACGCCGACCCGGCCGCCGCCGAGTCGGTGCTCGCCTCGGGCTTT
Source organism: uncultured Gammaproteobacteria bacterium (assembly GCA_964194645.1). Taxonomy (GTDB): domain Bacteria; phylum Myxococcota_A; class UBA9160; order SZUA-336; family SZUA-336; genus CAXMNF01. Next base: position 4,734 of record CAXMNF010000119.1, on the reverse strand, counting down.
CCGGTGCGCGTGATCGGCCTGGACGTAACCCGCGAGGTGCAGCTCGTTCCGGGCGATCTGCCCCTGCGGGTATTCGGCGAGGGCGCCATGGGCCGACTGCTCGAGGCCCTTCTGCTGGCGCAGATGGACGCTGAGGAGCCGGTTGCGGGTCAGCGCCAGGCAACCCTGCACGACCCGTGCGCTCTGCTCGCAGCCTGCCCGCAAGACCTGTTCCGCTACGAGCCAAAGGAGCTGCACGTGGCGGTCGAGGAAGGCCACCAGCGCGGCCGGCTGAGCGAGGCGGAGCGGGCGCGCTCAGCGGCCGGGCTCGAGATGGTGCACTACGCGGTCGAGGTGGACGCGCCGCGCGTGGCCGAACTGTTCCTTTCGCGGCTCAGCACCTACTGTACTGCGGAGCTCCTGTGATCTGCGACTTCCACATGCACTCGACCGTGTCCGACGGCACGCTCGGCCCCGGCGAGGTCGTCGAGGCCGCAGCGCGGGCCGGAGTCGGGGTGCTTGCACTCACCGACCACGACGACGTGGCAGGCGTGGCCGAGGCGCAGGCACGCGGCGCGGCGCTCGGCATCGAGGTGTGGAGCGGCGTGGAGCTGTCGGTCAGCGACGATCACGGGGACCTTCAAGTGCACGTGCTGGGGCTGGGGGTCGACTGCCGGAATACGCCGCTGCTCGACGTGCTGGCGCGCGTGCGCCAGACCCGGCGCGAGCGCGGCGCGCGGATCCTCGAGCGGCTGGCCGGGGCCGGAATCGACCTCTCACTAGACACGCTCACGCCCGGCGGAGAGCCGCGCTCGATCGGGCGCCTGCACGTGGCCGACGCGCTGGTGCGCGCCGGCGCGGCCCGCTCGCGCGACGACGCCTTCGCACGCTATCTGCGCAGCGGCCGCCCGGCCTACCAGCCGAGCCCCGGAATCGGCGCAGCCGAGGCGATCGCCCGGATCCGCGGCGCCGGCGGGCTGGCCTGCCTGGCACACCCACCCCTTTCGGTGGGTGCAACGGCTCCCGGCGGTCTCGACGCCCTGGTCGAACGGCTCGCGCGCCTGGGGCTCGACGGGGTCGAGGTCTGGCACTCGGGCCATCAAACGAGCCAGGTGCGCCGGCTGCGGCGCATCGCGCGGAAGCGCGGCCTGGTACAGACCGGCGGCAGCGACTTCCACGGCGACGCCAAGCCCGGAATCACGCCGGGCCGTGGCCGGCACGGCAACGTTTCCGTGGGACGAGAGGTGTACGACGCGCTCCACAGCCGGCTCGCCGAGCGACGCGAGGAGGGCTAGAGCAGCCGCCCGCCGCGCTCGGAGTCCTGCTCGAAGGCCAGTAGCCAGCGCTTCGCGGCCAGTCCACCGCCGAAGCCGCCGAGCGCCCCGCCCGACTCGATCACCCGGTGACACGGGATCACCAGAGGCAGCGGGTTCGCCCCGTTCGCCAGTCCAACCGCGCGCGACGCAGCGGGCCGCCCGACGGTCCGTGCAATCTCGCCGTAGCTGCGCGTCTCGCCGTAGGGGATCGCGCGGAGCGCCTGCCAGACCTCGCACTGAAAGGGCGTGCCACGCGGCTCGAGGGGCACGCTGAAGCTCTTGCGCGTGCCTTGGAAGTACTCGGCGAGCTCGCGCGCCGCCTGCTCGAGCAGAGGCAGGGTCGACACCGGCTCGGCGTCGGGCAGCGCGCGGCGCAGGAAGCCCGAGAAGCTCGAGGTGTCCACCGGCAGGGCGATCCGGACCAGCGCCTCGTCGGTAACGGCGAGCCGCAGGCGGCCGATCGGAGCATCCATTTCGGCAGTGGCGACGCGCTCCCCCACGTCGTCGTTATAGCACCCGCAACGCGAATGGGGGAGCAACCTTTCGGCTGCTCCCCCATTCTCACGTCCAACCTCTCGTCGTTCGTGATGCGATCGCTAGCGTCGCCTGCGGGCGGTCTTCCTCTTGGCCGTCTTGCGGCGCGCGGTCTTCTTGCGCCGAGCGGTCTTGCGAGCGGTCTTCTTGCGGCCGGTCGTCTTCTTGCGGGCCGTCTTGCGGCGCGCCGTCGTCTTCTTCCGAGCCACCTTGCGCCGGCCGGTGGTCTTCTTGCGAGCCACCTTGCGCTTGCGGCCCCCGCGACGGGCCATCTTCGTGCGACACACGTCGCCGTGCTTGTCGATGAAGTAGAGCCAGCCGTCCTCGCGCTCCACGCCGGCCTTGGCCACCTTCTGTGGCGTGTTCTTCCGCTGACGGCCACCGCCGCGCGCCATCTTCACGCGCGAGACGTCGCCTCTCTTGTCCAGATAATACAGAAAGCCCGACTCACGCTTGATGCCGGTCTTCGCAACCTTGGTTGCCATTCTCTCACCCCCCTGATGCTCCAACCGACTCGCGTCTGTTCGACGTCTTTCGACGAGAGCAATCTGTGTTTCTCGAGAAACACAGAAAAGGTTGTGGAAGGCCGCGCGTCTTTTCAAGCGTTGGCGGCAAAAAAAGCGCGCAGGTTGCGACGGATGCGGGCGGTCGGCTCCTCGGTGGAAGGCTCGAAGGCGCGACCGGTCACCGCTTCGAACGCTTCGATGTAGCGACGCGCAGCCTCGCAGCGCACCTCGTCGGGCAGCGTCGGCGGAGCCCCCTCGCCGCGCCAGCCCTGCTCGACGAGCCAGCGTCGGATGTACTCCTTGTCGAGCGCCTCGGGGTCGCGGGCCTCGGACATGGCCCGTTCGTAGGAGTGCTTCCACCAGTAGCGGGACGAGTCGGGCGTGTGCACCTCGTCGACCAGCACGACGCTGCCGTCGGGCGCCAACGCCATCTCGTATTTGGTGTCGACCAGGATCAGGCCGCGGCTCTCGGCCCAGGCGCGGCCTGCCGCGAACACGGCGGAGCCGAGCGCAGCGGCTGCGTCATAGTTCTGCTCGGAAATGACGCCGCTCCCGATCAGGGACTCGCGCGAGGCCAGTTCGTCGTGGGCGCCCTTCTCGGCCTTGGTGGTGGGCGTCAGCAACGGCTCTGGCAAGCGCTCGTGCTTGGCCAGGCCGTCGGGCAGCCGGTGCCCGCAGTACAGCCGGTCACCGCGCTCGTAGGCCCGCCAGATCGACGTGGAGGAGACGCCGGTCAGGTAGGCGCGGTACACGAATTCGACGGGCAGGACCTGCAGCTCGCGCACCACCGAAACACAGGGATCGGGCACCTCGATCAGATGATTCGGGGCCAGATCCGCGGTCTTCTCGAACCAGAATGCCGCCAGTTCATTCAGCACCTGGCCCTTGAAGGGCAGGGTCCCGACGATCACGTCGAAGGCGCTGACCCGATCCGTCACCACGATGACGCGTCGCTCTGGCTGGACGTAGCAGTCGCGGACCTTGTACTCGGCGCGCCGCCCCAGGCCGTCAAAATCGGTCCGCTCGAGGGTCCGAGCGCATTGCTGCCGGAGAAGATCCAGATCGATGCCCATATCCCTGCCCCCTTCAGGGTCCGTGATACCGCGTTACACCGTCGGAAATCAAGGATTCCGGCGTGCTTCGAGGCGCTTCTCTACAGCGTCGAGAATCTGACGCTCGAGCTGCACCCCGTCGAGGGCGTTGATCTCCTGCACACCGGTCGGACTGGTCACGTTCACCTCGGTGAGCCAGTCACCGATCACGTCGATCCCAGCGAACAGGATCCCATAGCGCAGCAACTCGGGCGCCAGGCGCGCGCAGATCTCGCGCTCACGCTCGGTCAGGCTGGTCTTCACGGCGTTGCCTCCCACGTGGAAGTTCGCGCGCGACTCGTAGTGCTCGGGCACGCGCAGCACCGCGCCGATCGGCTCGCCCTCGAGCAGGATGATGCGCTTGTCGCCGCTGCGGATCTCGGGCAGGTAGCGCTGGGCGACCTGGAAGCGCGTGCCGTGGGCCGTGGCCATCTCGAGCAGCGCCCCCACGTTGCGGTCGCCCGGGGTCAGGTGGAAGACGCCCTCCCCGCCGCAGCCGTCCACCGGCTTGATGATCATCTCGCCGCCCAGCTTCTCGCGAAACGCCATAAGCTCGGGGATGCTGCGCGTCACCAGCGAGGTCGGCGTCAGGTCCGGGAAGCGCAGCACGAACAGCTTCTCGGTCACCTCGCGCAGGCCGACCGGGTCGTTCACGACCAGGGTGGACGGCGGCGCCAGGCTGAGCAGGTGGCTGGCGAAGAAGTAGGTCAGGTCGTAGGGCGGGTCCTTGCGCATCCAGACGACGTCGAACTCGCCCAGCGGCAGCTGGCTGCGCGGGCCGGTCTCGTACCAGGGACCGTCGGACTCAGGCGGCAGAAGCGTCGTACGCGTCGCCCACGCCAGCGCCGCCCCGCCCTCGCCGGCCAGCAGGTCGGGCACCTCGCAGGTGGCCACCTCGTGGCCGCGCCGCGCCGCCTCGCGCATGAACACGACGCTGGTGTCGGCCGTCACGTTCAGCCCGGGCAGGGGATCTACGATGAATAGATGGCGCACCGGGCCGATCCTAGCAGGTCAGGGGGCGCCGAGCGGAGCCGGGGATCCGCTGGGCTCTACCTGCAAGTCAGCGAATTCGCGGCGCTTCCGACGAGCGCTCCGGGCCGCTCGCAGGCCGCTATTCGATTGAATCGCCACCGGGGCTAGGCTAGGTTCGCTGCGCTCCGGCGTTCCCCCCGGAATCCCCCAAGGACAGGTCCCGGTGAAACGTCTGGCTCATTTCATCCTCCCCGGCTTCGTAGCCATTGTGGTCCTGTGCACCTTCGCCTGGGCTGTGGTCTACAGCCTGATCTTCCGCGACCTGCCGGAGATCTA
>CAXMNF010000118.1:0-23825 GCA_964194645.1 uncultured Gammaproteobacteria bacterium | reverse complement strand
TTCGATGTGGTACTCGACAACCAGTCGCTGAGTTGGGGCCTGCTGGCCGTGCAGGCCAGCGGCGTGCCGGTGGTCGGCGTGGTGCACCACCCACTCCACCTGGACCGCCTGGCGGACTTCGCGATCGATTCGCGCTTCCGGTACAAGTGGAAGCGCACGCTCTACTTCCCGATGTTCATGCAGGAGCGCGTAGTTCCGCGGCTGGCGCGGGTGCTCACGGTCTCGCAGGCATCGGCCCTCGAAATCGAGCGATTCTTCGGTGTACCGCGCAAGCAGCAGACCGTGGTCTACAACGGCACCGACACTGAGATGTTTCGCCCGATGCCTCGCAAGGTCGAGACGGACCTGATCTTCATCGGCCGAACCGAGGACCGCAAGAAGGGCGTCGTGCACCTGCTCGAAGCACTGGCGCGCACGCCGAGCGAGATCCGGCTGAAGATCGTGGACGGCCGCATCCCCGACGCGGGTCTGGTGGCGCGCTCGATCGAGCGCCTCGGATTGCGGGAGCGCGTCGTGCTGGTGCGGCGCATGCTGACCGTCGAGGAGCTGGTCGCCGAGTACTCGACGGCGCGCGTGGCGCTGGTGCCGTCCTTCTTCGAGGGCTTCGGCTTCCCGGCGTCCGAGGCCATGGCCTGCGGCCTGCCCGTGATCGCGACCGCGAACGGCGCGCTCCCGGAGGTCGTGGGCAGCTCCGGCGAGGCAGGCCTGCTCGTGCCGTTTGGCGATGTCCAGGCGCTTGCGGATGCCATGACCGAACTCGCGCTCGACCGCGAGCGGGCAGCGCGCATGGCTGCCGCCGCGCGCCGCCGCGTCGAGCGGGTGTTCAGCTGGGCCGAGGCGGGTCGGCGCACCGCCGAAGTGCTCGAAGAGGTCGCCCGTGCTCACCGTCGACCTTGACCGGCTCGGTGTAACGGCGGGGGACTGGCTGCTCGACGCCGGCTGCGGCGGCGGCCGGCACTGCTTCGGGGCCCTCGACCGCGGCGCACAGATCATCGGCCTCGACCTCGATCGCGAGGGGCTGGCGCTGGCGCGCGCCGGCCTGGCAGAGCGGCGTCGCAGCGGCCTGGCCGCGGACGGCGGCGTACTGCAGGGCGACGTGTTCGCGCTGCCCTTTCCCGACCGGCGCTTCGACCGGGTGATCTGCTCCGAGGTCATGGAGCACGTGCACGACTACGCCGGCGCGCTGCGCGAGCTCACGCGCGTGCTGCGCCCCGGCGGCACCATGGGCATCACGATCCCCACGGCGACCAGCGAGCACGCCTACCTGCGGCTCACGCGTGACTACTTCGAGAGCCCCGGCGGGCACATCCGCATCTTCCGGCCGCGCGAGCTGGCGGGTGCCATGGCGCGGGCTGGGCTGCGCGTGGAGGGCGTGGGCTTCGCGCATGCGCTGCACACGCCTTACTGGGCGCTTCGCTCGCTGCTGGGGCTGCACGACGAGAGCGCGGGTCCAGTGCCGCGCTACCGGAAGTTCCTGATGCACGCCAGCAACTCAGCCCTCTGGACGCGCATCGAGCGGGGCCTGGACTGGATCTGCCCGAAGAGCCTGATCCTGTATGGCAGCCGCGTCGCCTCGGGGACGCAGGGCTGATGCGCATCGCATTCAGTGCCTACCGCGGCACCATGCAGAGCGGCGGACTCGGTCTCTACCTGCACGCGCTAACCCGTGAACTCGTCGAGCTCGGCCATGAGATCGACCTGTACGTGGGCCCGCCGTATCCGGATCCGATGCCCTGGGTGCGCACGATCCGGCTCCCGAACGAGCACTACTGGGCGAGGCGTTTCGGCGAGCGCCGGCGCGCACCGTTGGCTCCGGGCCGCCCGCTCCGGATCTTCGAGCCGCTGAATTTCTTCGAGCTCGCCGTGACGCGCTTCGGCTTCTTCCCGGAGCCGTTCGCATTCAGCCTGCGCATGGCTCGCGCGGTCGCGCGCGAGCTGCGGAACGGCGCCCGCTACGATCTGGTGCACGACGTGCAAACGCTCGGCTACGGACTGCTGGGACTGCGCGCCGCCGGCCTTCCGGTGCTGGCCACGATTCACCACCCTTTGAGTATCGACCGGCGCTTCAGCCTGGCGCGCGACCGCTCGTTCAAAGAGCGCTGCGGCAGCTTGACCTTCCATCCGGTCCGCACACAGGGGCGCGTGGCGCGCCGGATCGACGCGCTGCTGACCTCGAGCGAAGCGTCGGCCGCCGAGCTCTGCGCCGGATTCGGAGTGGCGCCGGAGCGCATCCACAACGTCGGAAACGGCGTGGAACTGCCCGCGCCCGGCCGCTTCCGCGCGCGGCCCGAACGCGACGAGCTGTTGTTCATGGGGCGCTGCGGTGATCCGAACAAGGGACTCGAGTACCTGCTGGCCGCCCTCGCGCGCCTGCCCGAGCCGGTCACCCTGAAGGTGCTCGATTCGCCGCCCGTCGAAGGCGGCATGCTGCGCCAGATCGCCGACCTGAAGCTCCAGGACCGGGTGCGCTTCGCCGGAAAGCTGCCGCGCCGCCAGCTCGAACGGGAGCTGGGGCGCGCCACGGCCTTGGTGGTGCCGTCGCTCTTCGAAGGCTTCGGCCTGCCGGCGGTCGAGGCGCTGGCCTCGGGCACCCCGCTGGTGGCAACGCGGGCCGGGGCGCTGGCCGAGGTGGTGGCGCGCGCCGGTACCGGCACGCTCGTCGCACCTGCCGACGCCGCCTCCCTGGCGCGCGGCATCGCCGAGCTGCTCGACGGCTGGGACGAAGCGCACGCCGCCGCGCTGGCAGCCCGCCCGCGGATCGAGGCCGAGTTCGGCTGGCCGCAGGTGGCGGAGCGCACGGCCGGCGTCTACCGCCAGGTGCTGGAACGCTCGCGTGCGCGTCGCTGATCTGGACCGCGACATGTCCGCCGTCATCCCGACGGGTCTCGACCGCGATTCGGAGTTCCTATACGAGCGCATGCGCCAGGCGACCTACGACGCGCTGGCCGTCTCAGCCGGCGAGCGGGTGCTCGATGCCGCGGCCGGCCTGGGCGCCGACGCGCAGGAACTGGCCGCGCGCGGCGTGCGCACCACGAACGCGGAGCCCTCGCGGCGCATGACCGATCTGGGCCGGCTGGTCGCGGAGCAGCGGGCCTGGGACCTGCCGGCGGCCGGGATCCACACCGTGCGCGCCTGGTCGGAGACGCTCCCATTCCCGGATCGCAGCTTCCGCGCGGTGTTCTGCAAGGGCTCGCTCGACCACTTCGACGACCCGGCGTCGGCCATCGCGGAACTCGCTCGGGTCACAGCGGCCGACGGGCGGGTGGTCCTGTCGGTGGTCAACATGGACTCGCTCGGCTGCCGGCTGATGGCTTGGCGCGACCAGCTCGGCCGCCGCCGGCGGCACAAGCCCGGGCGCCGCCACTACGACGCGCCCGCGGACCACTACACTCGCTTCGACCCGGGCCTGCTGCGCGAGCAGGCGGCCCGCGCCTTCGTGATCGAGGAGTGGACCGGCGTCTCGCTGCTCTGGGGTGTGCGCCCCTGGGCGCGCCTGCTCGCCTGGCTGCCCGAGCGCGCCGCGCTCCGGGTGCTGGCCCTGGCGGACTGGGTAGGCCGTGCGCTGCCGGCGCTCTCCGACGTGCTCGTGGTGGCCGGCCGCCCGCGCTAGCGCGGGATGTCGTGTTGCGCGAGCTTCCGGTACAGCGTGCTGCGCCCGATGCCAAGCATGCGCGCCGCGCGGCTCACGTCGCCATTGGCGCGCTGCAGCGCCTCTTCGAGACACGCGCGCTCATAGGCGTCGAGCGACAGCTCGACTCCGGCGCGGTCCAGCTCGGCGACGCGCGGCTCGCGCTTCTCGGGATCGGGTTCCAGGTCTGCACCGGTCAGGCGCGGCCCGGGCGCAAGCGCCAACGCGGCCTCGATGGTGTTCTCGAGCTCGCGGACGTTGCCTTCCCAGCTGCGCGACATCAACAGCTCGAGCGCATCGGGCTCGATGGCGCGCACCCGCGAGCCCTGTCCATGCCGCTCGAGGAAGTGCACCGCCAGCAGCGGTACGTCCTCGGGCCGCTCGCGCAGCGGCGGGATCTCGATTCCGACCACCCGCAGCCGGTAGTAGAGATCGCTGCGGAAGCGCCCCGCGCGCACGTCCGCAGCCAGGTCGCGGTTCGTCGCCGCGACGATGCGCACGTCGACCGGGACCACCTGGTCGGCGCCCAGCGGCTTCACCTCTCGGGCTTGGAGGGCCCTTAGCAACTTCGACTGGAGCAGCGGCGAGAGCTCGCCGACCTCGTCGAGGAACAAGGTCCCGCCTTCGGCGCTGCGGAACAGACCCGGGGCCGAGCGCACAGCGCCGGTGAAGGCTCCGCGCTCGTAGCCGAAGAGCTCGCCCTCGGCGATGCCATCGGGCAGCGCCCCGCAATCGACCGGCGAGAAGCAGCGCTCGCGGCGCGGTGATGTCTCGTGGATCGCGCGCGCCACCAGTTCCTTGCCGGTGCCGCTCTCGGCCTGGATCAGCACGTTGCTCTCGTTGCGCGAAAGATCCTGGATCACGCGCACCACCCGCTTCATTTCGGGGGACTGGCAGATGATGCGCGCCAGCGCGGAGCGCCGGTCGAGTTCACCTTCCAGCTCGCGGTTGCGCACCCGCAGGGAGCGTCTCTCGAGCGCCCGCTCCAGGGTCTGCAGCACGCGGTGCTGCTCGCGGAACGGCTTTTCCAGGTAGTCGAAGGCTCCGGCCCGCATGCAGGTCACAACCGAGTCAACACTGGGGTATCCGGTCATCACGACGATCTCGGTGTCCGGACTCGAGCCACGCGCCTCGCGGATCAGCTCGGGCCCCGAGAGCGGACCGAGCCGCAGGTCGAGCAGCAGCAGCTCCGGCGCCTGTTCCAGTCCCGCGCGCAGCCCTTCGGCATCGCCCGCCTCGCGCACCGCATATCCCTCGGGCTCCACCAGCCGGCGCAGCCAGCGCACCAGCTCGGGCTCGTCATCCGCCAGCAGGAGGGTGGGCGGAGTCCGGGCCGGCTGCTCGGTACCAGGAGCGTGCGTCATCCTCGTCGCCATCGGACTCGCGCGCGGCGCGCTTGAGAGGCCCCGGCCCGTAGCCTACACTCGGACCCGTCGTGGGGGGAGGCTTGAGCCGGGGAACCGTTCTCGCCGTTGATGACGATGCTGTGTTCCGTGCAGCCCTGGCGCGGTACCTCGAGCATCAAGGATACGAAGTGTGCGGCGTCGGTCATGCCGATGCCGGCATCGCACAGCTCGAGGTTCGCGCGTTCGACGTCGTACTCACCGACCTGCGTATGCCCGGAGTGGACGGCGTTGAATTCATCCGCCGGCTGAAGCAGCTCGATCCCGAAGCGGTCTGCATCGTACTCACCGGCTTCGGCACACCGGAACGCTCGGTGGAAGCCCTGGCAGCCGGCGCCTTCTGGTTCCTCGACAAGAACTACGAGCGAATCGCCGCGATCGGTCCCTTGCTCGAAAAGGCCCTCGAGCTGCGCCTGTTGCGCACCTCGAATCGACAGCTCCAACGACAGCTCGAAGTGCGATACGGCTTCGAGAACATCATTGGCGAGAGCCAGGCGCTGAACGCCACGCTCGACATCGTGCGTCGGGTCGCGGACACCGACGTCACCGTCCTGGTGCTCGGCGAAAGCGGCGCCGGCAAGGAACTGATCGCGCGCGCCCTGCACTTCAACAGTCGCCGCGCGGACCACGAGTTTGTCACGGTCAACTGCGGGGCGATCCCCGAGGAACTGCTCGAGAGCGAACTCTTCGGCCATGTGCGCGGGGCCTTCACCGGCGCGATCCGCGACCGCGTGGGCCGCTTCGCCGCAGCCAACGGCGGCACGCTCTTCCTGGACGAGATCGGCGACATGAGTCCCACCTTGCAGACAAAGCTGCTGCGCGTGCTCCAGGAACGCGAGTTCGAGCCGGTCGGATCCTCCCGCAGCCAGTCCTCGGACGTCCGGGTCGTGGCGGCGACGAATCAGGACCTGCCGGCGCTGATCCAGGAAAAGAAATTCCGCGAGGACCTGTTCTTCCGGCTGAACGTCGTACCGATCGAGGTGCCCCCCCTGCGCGAGCGCCGCGAAGACATCCCGCTGCTGGCCCGCCACTTCCTGCGCACGCTTCGCTCCCAGCATCCGGCGGTCGAGGGCATCACCGAGGCCGCCATGAAGCTGCTGATCGAGTACGACTGGCCCGGGAACATCCGCGAGCTCCAGGGTCTGATGGAGCGCCTGACCGTGCTGCGCCAGCACGGCTGGATCGACGAAGGCGACATTCCCGCCCCGATCGCCGGAGGCGCGCGCCCGCCTCCTGGCCTGCGTCTGCCATCGGGCGGTCTCGACTTCACGGCGCATGTCGAGAGCATCTCGACCGACCTGATCCTGCAGGCTCTCGAAGCCACCGACTGGAACAAGAACCAGGCGGCAAAGCTCTTGAACCTGAAGCGCACCACCCTGGTCGAGAAGATCCGCGCCAAGGGGCTGAAGCGCACCGAGAACGCCGAAGACTCCGACCACGACGACTGATTCCGCGACCGAAACCGACTGACGGAATCGTAACGGTCCCAGTCACCAGATCGTCAAAGATCTGACTGTCGACTCCGCTCCGCCGGTGCCCCGGGGGGTGTCGCTGCCGCCCGGAACCAGCGCGCAATCCCCTGTGCTGGAGCGCACTTGCCGGCTCGCCTGCCCGCTCGTGAGGCGCTCTTCACGAACCGTGCAGGCTCCCGAACCCAAGCGGCACCTGAATTGCACTTCTTCGCCTCCGCGGCTCTACAGCTGCGACCGACGCGGGAGAGGAGGAGCATGGAGGATCTGCTACGGGATGCGAGGGATCAACACGGCGAGATTCCCCCGCCGCTCAAGGAACGAATCGTACTCGAGCACACGGCGCTGATCCGCTACATCGTGAACCGTATCGCGGTTCGGCTGCCATCCCACATCGACCTCGACGACCTGCACAACACCGGGGTGATCGGTCTGATGGACGCGATCGACAAGTACGACCCCGAGAAGAACTGCAAGTTCAAGACGTACGCCGAGTTTCGCATCAAGGGGGCCATCCTCGATCAGCTGCGCTCGCTCGACTGGGTGCCGCGCTCGATCCGTCAGAAGAGCCGCCGCCTGGAGCAGGCCTATAGCGAGGTGGAGCAGCGGCTGGGCCGCTCGGCGACCGAGAACGAGATCGCGGACTCCCTGGGCCTGCAACTCCCGGAGTTCCACTTCTTGCTCAACCAGGTGCGAGGCATCTCGATGGTGAACCTGGACGAACTGCGCGCCAGTGGCGACTCCGACCAACCGCTCTATGGCGACATATTCGAGGACGTGAAGGCCGAAAACCCCTTCGCGTCGCTCAAAGTCCGCGAGTTGCGCCAGGCGGTCGCGGAGTGCATCGGCAGCCTGCCCGAGAAGGAGCGCCTGGTGGTCTCCCTGCACTACTACGAAGATCTCAACATGAAGGAGATCGGCAACGTGCTGGGCATCACCGAGAGCCGCGTGTGCCAGATCCACACCAAGGCGGTGGCCCGGCTGCGCTCGAAGCTGCGGAGTGTACTGGTGGCCTAGAGCCTCACCGTCTGACGCGTTTGTACCCCAGTGCTAAAGTCAGTCCGCATCCGACCGATGAGTGCAGAGAAGGACCCGTCCCCGGTCAGGAGAGCAACAATGGCGAAGCCAAAGGGTTCCCAGACGGACGCGGACGAGCTCGAGGAGTACGGCTCGGCCTACTCCGCCGAGTATCTGCGAGACTGTGCAGACGAGGACGCGCGGCGCGAGCGGCTCGAGGAGCTGAAGCGGCGCATCGAGCTGTCCGCCTACGAGGTGGACGCCGACCGGATCGCCGAGGAACTGCTGGCGCGCGGCGACCTGGAGTAGCCGCCCGCCCCGCTAGCTGACGCTCACCAGGATGATCGTGGCGTTGTCCTCACCGCCTCGATCGTTGGCCAGGCCGATCAGCGTGTCGGCCGCCAGGGACAGGTCGCCCTTCGCGGCCAGCAGCAGCTCGCGAATCTCCTCTTCCTCGATCGGGCCGCTCACGCCATCGCTGCACAGCATGAACAGGTCGCCCGGCTCGAGGCGCAGCTCCGCCGTGTCGGGCTCCGCGCCGAGGCCCACGCCCAGGGCCCGGGTGATCACGTGGCGATGGGGATGCGAGCGCGCGGCCTCGGGGCTGAGCCGTCCGCTGAAGACCATCTCCGAGACGAGCGAATGATCGTGGCTGAGCGGGTGCAGCTCGGCACCGCGCAGCAGGTAGATGCGGCTGTCACCGACGTGGCCCAGGCAGGCCCGGTCGTCGCGAAACCAGAGCGCCACCAGAGTCGTGGCCATCCCGGCCAGCTCGGGCTCGTGGCTCACACGCTCTCGGATGGCCCCGTGGGCGTCCTGGAACGCCTCCCGCAGCGCCGGCAGGGGCTCCTCCTCGACTTGCTGCCGGATCCGCTCGACGAAGCGGTACGAGGCGATCTCCGAGGCGATGCGCCCAGCCACGTGCCCGCCGAGCCCGTCGGCTACGACGAACAAACTGCGCACCTCGTCGATGGCGAAGAAGTCCTCGTTGGTCTTCCGCCTGCGTCCGATGTCGGTTCGTGCGGCGAAACACACCGCCAAGCGAGCATCCCCCGGGCGCTCCACGGTGCCCCTCACCTGATCGGGAAGCCGGGCACGCGGCTTGACGGAATGCTCCGATCCCGCGGCTGAATTTGATATGGTTCGCGCGTGGAGCGAACCGGGCTCGAGATTCAACCAGCCGCAGCTTCGCGCCGATAGGACCCTCGGTCTACTCGGTCCGCAGGCCCCAGCTTTGGAGAGTGTTCGGGATGCCCAAGACGCTGCTTCTGGCCGACGACAGTGTCACGATCCAAAAGGTCGTCGGAATAACCTTCGCCAACGAGGACGTTCGCCTCATCACCGAGAGCAACGGCGATGACGCGCTGGCGCGGGCCCGCGAGGACACGCCGGATCTCGTGCTCGCAGACGTGGCCATGCCGGGTCTCAACGGCTACGAGCTGTGCGCGGCGATCAAGGCGGACCCGCGACTGTCCCACGTGCCGGTGATCCTGCTGACCGGGACCTTCGAAGGCTACGACGAGAGCCGCACCGCCGAGGTCGGCGCGAACGGGCACATCGCCAAGCCGTTCGAGGCACAAGCGCTGGTAGAGCTGGTGCATAAGATGCTGGAGAGCAGCACGCCGCCCGAGCCCAAGGCGGCGGCCGCGCCCGCGGTGCTCGACACGCCGCCCACACCGGTACCGGTGCAGGCCGCGCCCGCAGCAGCGCCCGTCGAATTGGTCACGCCGGCGGAGCCGGAGCAGACGCCGAGCAGCACGGATTTCTCGTTTGCGGACTTCGATGCCGACCTTGGCGCCGGCGCTGCCAAGCCGTCTGGCGAGGTCACGCAGTTCTACGATCCCGCGGCCGCGCCTCCGGCCGCCCCTCCCCCCGCAGAGGCCGCCACGCCGCCGCCGAGCGAGCAGCCGGACCCGCTGTACGAAGAGACCAGCTTCCTGGACCCGCGCGCCGCGCTGACGCCCGACCCGCTGCCCGCGGCAGGGTTGGCAGCGCCGACCGACGTGCCAGAGATCGAGGCGCCGCCGAGTTCCGGGATTCCGCTCGAGCCGGGTGCGGCCGACGATCTGGATGTGTTCGAGGCGCCCGACGTTCCCGACCTGCACACACCGAGCGAGGATCGCGCGCAGGCCACCGGCGAGACCACCTGGCGGCTGACCGATACGCCTTCCCAGCCGGCCACGCCCGATGCCGCCGCGCTCGCCGCGGAGAAGGCGCTCGACGACCTGTCCGACGCCGGCTTGCGCGTGGTCCGCGCCCGCCCGGACGAGACCCAGTCGGACCTGGCCTGGGCCGAGCCGCTCGACGACCGGGCCGAGACCGGTTCGTTCGATCGGCCAGCTTCAGTCGAGGCGCCGGAAGCCGCTCCGGACGGCCCGCCCAGCGGCAGCCATCCGCCCGTGCAGATCGATTCGAAGCACCTCCAGGAATCGCTCGAGAAGATCGCCTGGGAGGCCTTCGGACCCGTTTCCGAGCAACTCGTGAGCGAGGCGCTGCGCAAGATCGAACAGGTCGCCTGGGAAGTGATCCCCCAGGTCGCCGAGCGCCTCGTGCGCGAAGAGATCGAGAAGCTCAAGCGCGAGAGCTAGGGCTCTCCGCCTCGCTGGTGCGGCCCTCGGGCGCGCGATAGTCTCGGCCCGTGGAGCCGATCCCGCCGCAGCCGCCGCGCTCGACCTGGCTGGCCCTGGTCGAGGCCGCCCTCCGGGAAGACCTTGGCCCCGGCGACGTCACCTCGCAGGCGCTGCTCTCCCCGGAGCATCCGGGCCGCGCCCAGGTCGAGGCCCGGGAGCCGCTGGTGCTGTGCGGTACGGATGTGGCCCGAGAGGTCTTCGTCCGCTGCGGCGCCGACTTCGAACCGCTCGCCGCGGACGGCGACGCGCTCGAGCCCGGATCGTTCGCGGCTCTGGTCGTTGGCCGTGCGCGGGACCTGCTGGCCGCGGAGCGCGTGGCGCTGAACTTCCTGCAGCATCTTTCGGGCGTTGCCACGCTCACGCGCCGCTACGTGGAGGCGGTGGCCAGCAGCCGCGCGCAGATCGTTGATACGCGCAAGACCACGCCGGGCTGGCGCGCGCTCGAGAAGTACGCGGTGCGCTGCGGCGGCGGCAAGAACCACCGCATGGGCCTGTTCGACGGCGTACTGATCAAAGACAACCATGTCGCCGCGATCGGCTCGGTGGCCGACGCTGTCAAGCGCGCGCGCGAGTCCGCGCCGGCGTCCCTACGCATCCAGGTCGAGGTCGAATCGCTCGAGCAGGCGCTCGCGGCGCTCGAGGCCGGAGCGGAGCTCTTGCTGCTCGACAACCTGCCGCCCGTCGAGATGCGGCGCATCGCCGAGCGGATCGCCGGCCGCGTCCCACTCGAGGCCAGCGGCGGCATCACACTCGAGAATGTGGCCGCGGTGGCGGCTAGCGGCGTCGACCGCATCTCGATCGGCGCGCTCACCCACTCGGCGCCGGCCGTAGACCTCGCCCTGGAATGGAACGCCGACTCACCGATCTGAAGCCGCCCACCCGCTGGGTGGGCGCAAGCATCGACGCGCACGACCGCGTCGACTCCACCAACCTGATCGCCGAAGCGCTCGCCGAGGACGGCGCGCCCGAGGGGCTGATCGTGCTGGCGGACGCCCAGACCGCGGGCCGCGGTCGGCTGGGCCGAAGCTTCTTCTCGCCGCCGGGTACCAGCCTCTACCTGTCGCTGCTGCTGCGTCCGCCCTGCCGCCCCGAGCAGCTGCACGAGTACGTGGTGGCCGCATCCCTGGCAGTCGCGGACTGCGCGGCCGCCTGGCTGCCCGGCGTGCCTGTGGAGATCAAGTGGCCGAATGACGTGCTGCTGCGCGGCCGCAAGACCAGCGGTATCAACCTGCCGGCGCAGATCGCAGACGGACGGGTGCGCTGGGCCGTGCTGGGCATCGGCGTGAACGTGAACAACCGCCTGGAGGACTTTCCCAGCGAGCTGCGCGAGATCGCCACCAGCTTCCGGATCGCCGGCGGCGCCCCGCTCGACCGGGTGGCACTGGCCGAGGATCTGCTGCTGCGCCTCGAACAGCAGCTCGACCGGCTGCGCCAGCAGGGCTTCGGCGGGGTGTTGGAAGGCTGGAAGAATTACTTCAGAATGCCCGGGACCCGCGTGCGTGTGGGGGGACCTGGGGTGCAACGCGAGCTCGAGGGCAAGGTGCTGGGCGTCGGCGAGGACGCAGCACTCCTGCTCGAGACCGCTACCGGCACCGAGCGCATCCTCGCGGGAGACGTGACCGTGCTCGCAAAGGAGACCTAGGCTCGGTGCTGCTCGCCATCGACGTCGGGAATACGAACGTGGTGCTCGGCCTCTTCGAGGGCGCGAGCCTCGTGCAGACCTGGCGGCTCGGCACCCACACCGAGTACACCTCAGACGAGTGCGCCGCGATCGTGCGCTCGCTCTTCGACATCGCCGGCGTGGACCCCGCCAAGGTCGACGCCGCCATCGTTTCCTGCGTCGTCCCTCCCCTGCTGCCGATCTTCGAGCGGACTTGCACCAAATCCTTCGGCTGCCAGCCGCTGGTGGTGGGACCGGGCCTGCGCAGCGGCATGCCGATCCGCGTAGACAATCCGCCCGAGGTCGGTGCCGACCGGATCGTGAACGCGGTGGCCGCGCACGCATTGCTCGGCGCGCCGGTGATCGCGATCGACTTCGGCACGGCCATCACCTTCGACTGCGTGTCGGCCGCCGGCGAGTTCGTGGGCGGCGCGATCCTGCCGGGCTTGTTGGTCTCGCTCGACGCCCTGGTGGAGCGCGCCTCGAAGCTCTCGAGCGTCGAGCTGCTGCGGCCCCCGCACGTGATCGGTCGCAACACCGCGCACATGCTCCAGTCCGGCATGCTCTTCGGACACGCCGGCATGGTCGACGCGATGGTGGGCCGCATCCGCGGCGAACTGGGCGCAGAGGCACCGGTGCTCGCGACAGGCGGCCTGGCCCACCTGATCGCGGCGGAGGCAGACACCATTCGACGCGTGGAACCCTTTCTGACCTTGGAGGGTCTGCGCCTCATCTTCGAACGCAATCGCAAGGAGGGAACATGAGTGTAGATGTAGCCGGAAGCCGGAGCTTCGCCCTGATCGGGCACGCCGGAGACGGCAAGACGACGCTCGCAGACTCGATCCTGATGGCGGCCGGCGTCACCAATCGCCTGGGCAGCGTCGAGGACGGCACCTCCTTCATGAACTACCAGCCCGAGGAGCGGGTCCGGCGCGTCAGCATCTCGGCTTCGATCGCCGTGTTCGACCACGGCGGCAGCTCGTATGCGCTGCTGGACTGCCCCGGAGACTCGAATTTCGCGGGCGAGCTGCCCGGGGCGCTGCGCGCCGTGGACCACGCGGTGCTGGTGCTGAACGCACGGGACGGAATCAAGGTGGGCACCGGCAAGGCCTGTGCCGCCGCGCGTGAGGCTGGTCTGTTCCTGACCGCGGTGGCCAACAAGATGGACCTCGAGCGCGCGGACTTCGCTGGCGTCGCGCAGCAACTCGAGGAGCAGCTCGGCATGCGGGTGGTGCCGCTGCACCTGCCGATCGGCAGCGGCGAAGACTACCAGGGCTACGTCGATCTGCTGGCGAAGACGGCCTGCACGTTCGCGAAGGACGGCTCGGGACAGCTCGAGGTCGCACCGGTGCCGGACGCGCTCAAGGACGAGGTCGAGGCCGCGCACATGTCCATGGTCGAGGCGGTCGCAGAGGGCGACGACTCCGTGCTGGAGCGCTACCTCGAAGAGGGCACCCTGCCAGAGGACGACATCCGGGCCACCTTGTCCAAGGGCGTGCGCGAGGGCAGCCTGCTGCCGCTGCTCTCGGCTGCGGGCTCGCTGAACATCGGAGGCGCTGCGCTGCTCGAAGCCGCCGGGCGCTTCTTCCCGAGCCCAGCCGACCTGGCGCCGCGCGCCGGAACGCTCGGCGAGGAGGCCGTCGAGGTCACCGCCGATCCGGCGGGGCCGCTGGTTGCCTACGTGTTCAAGTCGGTCGCCGACCGCTACGCTGGCATGCTCTCGATCCTGCGGGTCTACTCCGGCACGCTGCACACCGACATGAGCATCACGAACGCGCGCACGGGCACCAAGGAGCGCGTCTCGAAAATCCTGCGACTGTCGGGCGAGGACACCTCCGACGTCAAGGAAGTCGGGCCTGGGGGCATCGCGGCCCTTCCGAAGCTGCGCGACACGCACACCGGCGACACGCTCGCCGGTGAGAAGAAGGTCATCTCCGTCGCGCCCGCCCTGCCCCCGCGAGGCGTGATCTCGTTCGCCGTCGAGGCGGCCAACAAGGGCGAGGAGGATAAAGTGTTCGAATCGCTCAACCGACTCGTGGAGGAGGATCGAAGCCTCGAGTTGGGCCGCGACGACCGCACGGGCGAGTTCCTCCTGACCGGCCTCGGCCAACTCCACATCGAAGTCACACTCGAGAAGCTGCGTCGCCTGTTCAGCGCAGAGGTCAACCTCAAGCCCCCCAAGGTGCCCTACCTGGGCACGGTCAAGGGACGCGTGGAGCACGTGGAAGGCAAGTTGAAGAAGCAGAGCGGCGGCCGCGGCCAGTTCGGCGTGTGCTTCCTCACCGTCGAACCGGGCGAGCGCGGCTCGGGCGTGGTCTTTCACGACGAGATCGTTGGCGGCTCCATCCCACGCCAGTTCATCCCCGCAGTCGAGAAGGGCGTGCGCGAGCGCTGCCTGCAGGGCGTACTGGGCGGCTACCCGGTCACCGACATCCAAATCCACTGCACCGACGGCAAGTTCCACGCGGTCGACAGCTCGGAGATGGCCTTCAGGACCGCGGGCAGCATGGGCGTTAGGCAGGCCATCGAGGCCGCGAAACCCACCCTCCTGGAGCCGATCATGGAGATCGAGGTGATCGTGCCGGACGATCACGTGGGCGACGTGATGGGCAACCTGAACAGCCGCCGTGGGCGGGTCGCAGGCGTGGAAGCCAGCGGCACCACGCAGAGCATCAAGGCGCAGGTGCCGATGGCCGAGGTGCTGACATATGCATCGGATCTGACCAGCATCACCGGCGGTCAGGGCGCGTTCACGATGGAGTTTTCGCACTACGAAGAGGTTCCGCGCGAACTCCAGGAAAAACTGATCGCCGAGGCGCAGAAGGCGAAAGAGGCCGAATAGCCGCGGGTCACAGGACCCGGGGCGCGGAGGAGCAGTGGACGTCGATACGGCGTTGATTCTCGAGTCCCTGGGCGCGGCCCGGAAGTTCGCAGACCCTGCGTCGCCTCTGCCCGGCCGGATGATGGCCGCCGGCGGCGCGCTGCCCCTGCCCCCGGACCAGATCGCCACGGTGCTGTTCTGCCTGACCCTCGATCCCGAGGAGCAGGTGCGCGAGAAGGCCACGCAGAGCCTCGGCGGCCTGCCCGATCGCGTGCTCGACACGGCGCTGGCAGCGCAGTTGCCGCCGGCGCTGCTCGCCTGGTTCGCGGAGCGCTTCCGTGACCACGCCCAGAGGAGCGAGACGATCGCGCTCAACGCCGCCACTCCGGACGCGACCTTCTGCATGCTGGCCACTCTGCCCCACCCGCGCGTGAACGACATCGTCTCGCGCAACCAGACCCGGTTGCTGCGCTGTCCAGAGCTGGTCGAGGCGCTGTCCGAGAATCTTGTAACGAGTCAGGCGACGATCGACCGCGTGCTCGAGTTCCTGGGCATCCAGAGCGACGAGAGCGCCAGCGAAGCCGAGAGCGGCCCCGATGTGCCGGAGCCGCTGCCCGACACCGCCGCCGGGGATGCCGCAGTCTTCGACCCCGACGACGTCGAAGGCCTGCCGGAAGACCTGATGATCGACGACGAGGAGGTACCGGTCGAGGAAGACGAGCAACGCACGGCGAGCCTGTTCTCCCAGATGCAGAAGATGAACGTGATGGAAAAGGTGAAGCTGGCCCGCTTCGGCAACGCCGAGGCCCGAGGCCTGCTTGTCCGGGACCGCAACAAGGTCGTCGCCTCGGCCGCCATCAAGAGTCCCAAGCTGAAGGAGAGCGAGATCGTCTCCTTCGCCAAGTCGCGCAGCCTGTCGGACGAGGTGATGCGCGTGATCGCCAACAACCGCCAGTGGACCAAGTCGTACCAGATCAAGCACGCCCTGGTGATGAACCCCAGGACCCCGCTTTCAGCGGCAGTTAAGTTCATCAACTACCTGACCGATCGAGACCTTCGGGGAATCATGCGCAGCCGCGACGTGCCCGGCCAGTTGGCCACACAGGCCCGGCGAATCCTGACGCGCAAAGGAAAGGCCTGATGGGTCGGTTGAACCGCGAGAAGGGAGAAATCCAGGCTCGCATCGTCTATTACGGCCCCGAGGGCTCGGGCAAGACGGCCAACGCGCGCTTCATCCACGGCAAGCTCAAGAAGGAGCACCGCGGCGAGCTTGGCGTCGCCCACGCCCGCAAGGAGAAGGCCGGCGCCTACGAGTTCCTGCCGGTCCAACTCGGAACCGTGCGCGGCTTCCAGACCTCGATCCATCTGCAGACCGTTCCCGGCGGCGACCGTTATCCGGACGAGCGCCGCCGTCTGCTCGAGGACGTGGACGGCGTGGTCTTCGTAGCCGATCTGCGCCCAGAGCGACACGAGGCGACCGTGGCGTCGCTCGAAGAGCTGGAGCAGAACCTGGAAACCTACGGTCGCAGCCTGGGCGATGTGCTGCTGATCATCCAGTACAACCACCGCGACGAAGCCGACGAGAACTCGCTCGAGAAGCTGCACGCGCGGCTGGGCGTGAAGCCCGAAGCGTGGCTCGAAGCAATCGCCCCACGGGGCACGGGGGTGCTGCAGAGCCTGACGACCCTGTCCAAGGCGATCCTGAGCCGGATTCGCCGGCAGGCCGACCAGGAGAACGAGGTGACCGCCCCGAGCCACGCCCGGGTCGAGTCTGCCCCAGGACCAGCCGCCGCGACTTCGGGCGCGGCCGGCTTCCAGGTCGAGAGCACCGGCCCGGTCGAAGCCCACAACTCCGAGCTGCGCATCCCCCTGCGCCTCGTCGAGCCGGAGAGCGGCCGGAAGATCGACCTCTGCGTTCGCGTTAGCATCGAGGGCTAGCGGGGCGATGCGCAAGCGCCTCGCCATCGTCGGTCACTCCGAGGACGGGCTCTCGCTGATCCCACTGCTCGAGGCAAACCCCGACGTCGAGGTGTCTGCGATCCTGACGACGGACGCGGACCGCGCACGCGCCACGCTCGCGCAGATCGAGCCGCTGCTCGCCGAGCGTTTCGCCAGCGTCATGACCGAAGACGCGGACGCCGTGCTGCGCATGCCCGGCCTGGTGGCGCTCGTGGAGGCGGACCCGCCCGAGTCCTTCCGCGCGCTGCTGGCGGATGCTCCGGACCACGGCATCCAGGTGACCACGCCGCTGATCGCGCGGCTGCTCTACGCGTTCGGGCCGGTCGACGGCTCGCGCAAGCCGGACTTGCTGCACACGCTGTCCGAGATCCTCGAGTCCTACAACCTGACGGTCGACCGGCGCGGGCTGCTGAGCCGGATCCTGCAGATCGCGGTCGGCGCGACCGGGGCCGACCGCGGCTCGCTCATGCTCTTCGATCCCGAGGCGGGCCACCTGGCAGTCGAGGTCGCGATCGGCATCGAGCGCGAGGTGCTGCCCAAGATCCGCATCGCTCCGGGCGAGGGCATCGCCGGGCGCGCTTTCGCCACGCGCAAGGCGATCCTGCTGCACGGCAAGGCCGACCAGCAGCGCTACCAGGTAGTTCGTGAGCGAGACGACGTCGAGTCCGCCATCTCCGCCCCAATGATCTACCAGGGGCACCCGCTCGGCGTGCTCAACGTCTCGCACGGCCGCCAGAGCGGCGTGTTCGGAGAGGAAGACCTGCGCTTCGTGGAACAACTCGCGGAGCTCGATGCCAAGATCATCGCGCGCGCCGAGGAGTACCACTCGCTGCTGCGCGACTCGGCGCAGCTTCGCGCCCAGTCCGAGGTACGCACCATGCTCGCCAGCCGCGATTCGCTGACGCGGCGCCTCTCGGCGATCTGTCGCTTCGTGAGCCAGGAGCTCGAGAACGGCGTGTGCCATCTGTACCTGCACGACGAGGACATGGATAGCCTGGTGCTGCAGGCCTCGTCCGCCGACCTCGACCCGTTGGCCGCGCCGCTGCGGCTCAACAAGGATGCCGGCGTACACGGCTGGGCGATGCGCGAGCGCCAGTCGATCGTGCTCTCGGACACCATCGACGGCCGCTGCGTGTGCTTTGCCGTGCTTCCGCTGGTAGCGCGCGGGGACCTGTTGGGCGTGCTGACACTCGAAGCCGTGCTCACGCGCCACGGAGCCGAGCTGGCCCGCGAGAAGATCTCGGCGGTCGCCGAGGCGCTCTCGGGCGAGCTGTCCGACGCCGTGCGCGAATCGCGGATCGAGCGCGAGGCCGTCAAGATGACGGCCATCACCGAGACAGCCGCGGTCATGAACTCGGCCGAGGACTCGGCCGAGCTGCACCGGCGCATCACGAGCTCAGCGGCGATGATCCTGGACGCCGAGCACGCGGTGCTGCGCCTGCAGGACGAGGCCAGCGGACGCTTCCAGATCCGCTCCTACTTCGGGTCCGCCGAGACCGACGCACAGCCCGCGCTGTTCGCGTTCGAGAAGGAGCTTTCCGTCGAAGCGATCCGCGACCGGCGCGCCCTGCGGGTGGTGGACGCGTCGCGGCGCCCCGAGCTGGCCACCCACGAGGCGGGCGTGCCGAGCGCGCTGGTCCAGCCCCTGATGAGGGGCGGCCGGGTCATGGGCAGCCTGTCGCTGCTCGGCAAGGTCGCGCCCGACCCGCTTGTGCCCCAGCACTTCGCCCGCGAAGACGAGTCTGTGCTGGCCCATTTCTGCGAGCACGTGCGCCACGCGCTCGAGTCAGTGCACGCGCGCGAATCGGCCCGCCACCGGCGGCGCTTCGACGAGCTCACCGCCCTGCCCAACGCGGCCAACTTGCGCGAGCGCCTCGAGCAGGAGATCGCGCGCAGCAGCGGACGCGCCGCGCCGCTCTATCTGATCCGCCTGCAGATCGCCGGCCTCGAGGAGCTACTGGCCCAGCAGCGCGAGGGGGAGGGCGACCGGCTGGTGCTTTCGATCGCGCAGGAGCTACGCGCCGCCCTGCGCGATTTCGACGTGCTGGCCCGCACTGCGGCCGATGCCTTCGAAATGCTGATCCCGGAGCCCGACCAGGAGGTCGCGAGCCTGCTCGGGCCGCTGGCGCGCCGCGCCCACGATGCGATCCGGCGCGAGCCCGATCCGGTCCTGCAACAGCGTCTGAGCCTGCAGTTCGGCTACGCGGTCCACCCCGAGGACGGCCGCACCAGCAAACAACTCCAGGACCGCGCCCGCGAACTGCGCATTCTCAGCGACTAGCGGGGTAGCGGCGAGCAAGCTCGCCTGCCCGCACGGAGAGCGACTGGCGTCGCTCTCCTGCTGGAAGGCGCGCTGCGCGCGCCACCGAGCAGCTGGCAACGCCTTCTCGCGCGTCCCCCCCCCGTCCCGCCGTTCCCGCAGGAGTGCGACTCCTCCTGGAGTCGCACTCCGTCGCGGCAAGGCGAGCTTGCTCGCCGTTAGGCCGCTAGTAGTCAGGGCCGCGATTACAAGCCGATCAACTCGTTGATCGGCTTGCAATGGCGGCCCTGGGCGTTTGCGACGCCCGGGTGCGTGACCTCGCCGCGGAAGCAGTTCACGCCGCGCGCCAGTGGCGGATTGCGCCGCAGCGCCTCGGACAGGCCCTGCTCGCAGAGCTCCATCATATAGGGGAAGATCGCGTTGGTGAGCGCCAAGGTGGAGGTCTGCGGCACCGCGCCGGGCATGTTCGGCACGCCGTAGTGGATCACGCCCTCCTCCAGGTAGACCGGCTCGGAGTGCGAGGTAGCCCGGATCGTCTCGACGCAGCCGCCCTGGTCCACCGCGACGTCCACCACCACCGAGCCGGCGCGCATGCCGCTCACCAGCTCGCGGGTGACCAGCCGGGGCGCGCGCTGACCCGGGCGCAGCACCGCGCCGATCACGATGTCGGCGCCGAGCACGGCTTGCTCCAGGTTCACGCTGTTCGAGTAGAGCGTGTTGATGCCGCCCTGGTAGATGTCGTACAGATGCGAGAGCCGGCGCTGATCGATGTCGAGTACGCTCACCTCGGCGCCGAGCCCAGCCGCCATGCGCACCGCGGCGGTCCCCACGATCCCGGCGCCGACCACGGTGACGTGGCCACGCGGCACTCCGGGGACGCCGCCCAGCAGCACTCCACGCCCGCCCTGGTCCGCCTGCAGGTAGTGCGCGCCCACCTGCACGGAGAGTCGCCCGGCCACCTCGCTCATCGGCACCAGCAAGGGGAGCGAGCCGTCGTCGAGCTCGACCGTCTCGAAGCCGATCGCCACGATCTCGGCGTCGAGAACGGCCCGGGTCAGCTCGCTCTCCGGCGCCAGGTGCAGGAAGTCGAAGAGCACCTGGCCCGGACGCATCTCCGCCAGCTCCGCAACCGTCGGCTCCTTCACCTTGGCGATCAGGTCGCAGGCGTGGATCAGCTCGCCGGGCGTGGCCGCGATCCGGGCGCCCTCCTTCTCGTAGGCCGCATCCGGGAAACCGGAACCCGCGCCGGCACTCGTCTCGATCCACACCTCGTGGCCGGCGCGCGCCAGGCTGCGCGCTCCGCCCGGAAGCAGGGCGACTCGCAGCTCGCGATCCTTCGTCTCCCGGAGCACGCCGACGCGCATGACCGCTAGGACCCTCTCGCCGCCTCGATCAGGATCTTGGCGACCTCGGGGCGCGTGAACTCCTCGGGCGGCGCCTCACCGGCGTTGAGCATGTCGCGCACCTTGGTGCCCGACAGGAACACGCGCTGCTCTGGCGTGGAGTTCGTGGTCTTGGCCGTCGCCATGCCGCCAACCTTTCGGCAGAAGAAGCTGTGCTCGAACTTCAGCGGAGCGATGCCGAGCGCCTGGGGGTCGAACTCGTCGAAGATCTCCTGGGCGTCGTACGTTCCGTAGTAATCGCCCACACCCGCGTGGTCGCGCCCCACGATGAAGTGAGTGCAGCCGTAGTTGCGGCGCATGATCGCGTGGAAGATCGCCTCGCGCGGCCCCGCGTAGCGCATCGAGGCGGGCAACACCGAGAGCACCACACGATCGGCCGGATAGTAACCCTCGATCAGGGTCTCGTAGCAGCGCATGCGCACGGCCGCCGGGATGTCGTCGGACTTGGTCTCGCCCACGATCGGGTGGATCAGCAGGCCGTCGGTCATCTCGAGCGCCACCTTGGTCAGGTACTCGTGCGCGCGGTGGATCGGGTTGCGCGTCTGGAAGGCGACCACGGTCTTCCAGCCGCGCTTCTCGAACTCGGCGCGCGTCTGGGCCGGCTCGAGGCGCCACTCGGGGAACTCGCCCTCCGGCAGCTCGAGCAGCGTCACCGGACCGCCCAGCCGCACCTCGCCAGCGGCGTGCAGCGCCGCCACACCCGGGTGCTTCTCGTCGCGCGTTCGGTAGACCTTCTGGGCCTCGTCGCCCTTGTCAACACCGTAGCGGCTGGTCACGTCCATCACCGCGACCACCTGGCCGGCCTCGCTGGCCAGGGCGACCTGCTCGCCATCGCGGATCCCGTCGGCGGTCTCGCGGTCCGTGGCCAGCGTGACGGGAACCGTCCAGGGAATCGCGCCCGGCAGGTGCATATCGTTCACGACCGTCTTGCACTCGTCCTCGGTCATGAAGCCGCGCAACGGCGTGAAGCCGCCAATCGCCAGAAGCTCCAGGTCCGTGAGCTCGCGGGCGTCCAGCGTCACGCGCTTCAGCTTCTGCGCCGTGTTTCGCAGTGCGTCCCGCTCGGACGCGGCACAGCGCAGGTTGACGAGTTCTCCTCCTCCGTGGGGGGCAATCGGCATGTTCATCTCCTCTTCGGTTGCAGGTTCGTACTCACCAGCGTGGACGACCGTTCTGACCCGCCTGGGTCAGCTGGATCTCGCTCCCGTCCGCCACACGGATCAGGAAGATCTGACTCTCCTGCTTCGGCGGCCGCACGGAGGCGAATGCGACGAAGCGGCCAGCGGGCGAGACCGCGGGGTATTCCTCGTCGAAGCTCGTGTTCGTGAGGGCGCGCTTGCCGCTGCCGTTCGCGCGCATCAGCCAGACGTCGGTCTGTCCATCGCGGCGTCGCAGGAATGTAATCCACTTGCCGTTCCGGGAGTAGCGCGGCAGCGAGCCGCGTCCCAGGGCCTTGTGGCGCTCCTCTCCGAGACGAGCCAGCAGGATGGTGCCGTCGCGCCGCAATCCGGTCGAGGGCCGCTCGAAGAGGACCGTGCGGCCGTCCGGCGCGATGTCCGGCTCGCGCCCGGGGGCTCCGCCGGGCAGGTCCACCAGGCCCTCTTGCGCGATCCAGAGGCGCACGCCGACGGGCGAATTCAGCCCGAGCGCCTGCACGCGCCCGACCTGCGCCAGCCGGATCGGGCCGGGTCCGAGCGACGCACTGCCCGCCGTCAGGTCCGGCTGCACCACGTCCCGGGCGCCAGTCAGGCGGTTCCAGCTAGAGAGCCGGAAGCTTCCGACGCCTCGGTCCCACTCGCCGACCAGCAGCCGGAACCCGTCCGGGCTCCAGTCGAGGGGCAAGGCACCCGCGCGCGCGCCGGGCACCGCGCGGATCTCCCCGGTGGGCACGTACAAGAGGGACAGCGTCGTGGTGCGCCGCGCCTTCAGGGTCTGCGGCTCTTCCGGGTTGGGAATGCGCAACGCGTCGCGGAACTCGTCGAGGCCCGAGATCCCCTTCGCGGCCTCCTGGCGCACGAACGCGATGGGATCGTCCGGTACCTCCTCGGGAGGGAAGCGCCCGCCACAGGCGGACAGCAACCCCAGCGCCACGAGCAGACGGATCAGGTCCGCGCCGCCCATCAGCCTGGCCTCGCGACCGAGTGGCCCCGGAACGCGTGGAGCGGCTCGTCCCAGTCGAAGTAGGCGGCATCGCGCACGCCGCTCTCGTAGACCGAAACCACCAGCTGCGCGACGCCCGGCCAGAGTGGCGTGTCGCCGGGCCCGAGCGCGGCCGCCTGGTCCGCGTGCGAGAAGTACGCGCCCGTGTCCACGTGCGAGTGGTAGATCACGCGCAGCACGTCGCCCTCCTGCTCCGCGCGGCGCAACGCCTGGAGCAGTTCACGCTCGTCGATCCAGTAGCCCTCGTGCGCATCGAGCTCGGATTCCCCGGCCAGCTTTCGGCGTCTCTGCACGTTGGTGCAACGCTCGATGCGCCGAGGCGCAGCACCCCGCGGCCCGACGAGCAGGCCACAGGCCTCCTCGGGGTAGCACTCGCGCGCGTGCTGGTAGACCTCGCGCAGCAGCTCGGCGGGAAGCTCCGCCGGGGGCAAGGCCGAGTCCACTCGCGCCGCCGCCCGCGTCGCCCACTCGGGCGCTCTCTGGGACGCGCTCGCCATCTAGATCTGGTACATGGCCGGCTCGGCCGCGGCGCGCTCGATGCCCCGGTCGGCTGCCTCGCGGCACAGGTCGGCGATCGTGCGCGACTCGAGCGCTCCGCTCATATCCGCGCGGATTAGCTCCCAAACAAAGTCCGGCGACTCCGCGCAGTGCCGCGCCCCTTCCTCGGGCCGGGCCAGCAACGCCCCCTGCACCACCGTGATCACGTCGGCCAGGCTGATCTGGCTGGCCGGCCGGGCCAACTGGTAGCCACCGCCCGGTCCGCGCTTGCTCGAGACCAGCCCGCCGCGCCGCAGCTTCTGGAAGATCTGCTCCAGGTAGCGCACGGGAATCGCCTGGCGCAGGCCGATCTCCTGGATCGCCACGGGCCGGTCCGCGCCGTGGTACGCCAGGTCGAAGACCCCGTAGATCGCGTATTTGAGCTGCTGGCTGGCTCGCACGGGCGCGAGAGTACAACTCCGGCCCGGGCATGGAAATAGGGCGGCGGAGTACCCGGGAATAGCCCACAGCCCGCGAATGGACTTCGAGGCGCCAGTCCCGAGCGGCGCCTGGGCTAGACTCCCGCGCTTCGCGGGGAGCGTACTGGTGCTGCGAGTCGAGGGACTGACCAAGAGCTACGGAAGCCGAGTGCTACTCGACGCGGTCAGTCTGCGGGTGCACCCGCGCGACCGGATCGGCCTGGTGGGGCGCAACGGCGAGGGCAAGACCACCCTGCTGAACCTGATCGCGGGGCTCGAGTCGCACGACGACGGCCGCATCGTGCTGCGCCGAGGCGCGCGGATCGGCTACCTGCGCCAGGAGATCGACCCGCAGTCGCCGCGCCCGCTGATCGAAGAGGTGCGCACCGTGCACGAGGCGCTGCTCGAGCGCGAGCGCCAGCTGCGCGCGCTCGAGGCCGAGATCAGCGAGCTCGGGGG
>CAXMNF010000117.1:0-1648 GCA_964194645.1 uncultured Gammaproteobacteria bacterium | reverse complement strand
CCCATAATCGATTCAGGAGGGCGCGATGATCCCTGCCACACGAATCGCCGGCGGGCGCCTGGGGCTGCTCGCGGACACGCATGACGAGCTGGTGGACTGGGGCGCGGTGTTGCCGCGCATTGCCGCGGCGCTCGACGGGGTCGACGGGATCCTGCACTGCGGCGACCTGACCAGCGCCGAGGCGCTGGCGGGGCTGCACGAGATCGCGCCGGTGCTGGCCGTACGCAGCCCGGCCGACCCGAAAGAGGCCCCGCCTGAGCTGGTCGACGGCCCGCGCCTGGTCGAGGCCGGCGAGCTCATGATCGGCCTGGTGAATACGCTCGCCGGGCCCCCGGTCGGGGCGCAAGTCGACCCGGTGCTCGGGTTCCCGGAGCTGCCGGCAGCCGAGGTCGGACCCGAGGTCTTCGAGCGGCCCGTGCAGGTGGTGGTGTTCGGCGGCTCGCACGTGGCATGTCTGGCCAGCGCGGGCGGCGTGCTGTTCGTGAACCCCGGCAGCCCCTCGCTCGCCAAGACACTCACGGTGGGACTGCTCGAGGTGCACGGCAGCGTCGCCGCGCCGCGCATCCTGCGGCTCTAGGAGAGCGACCCAGGTCCCCTCAGGAGAGCGACTTCCTAGTCGCTCTCCGTGCGGCAAGGCGAGCTCTGCTCGCCGTTAGGCCGCTAGGACACGAAGCTGCGGCTCGCGAGGCTCCCGAGCGAGAAATCGCGGTAGCCGCCCTTGAAGAAGTTCGCGCAGCGGCTCGAGTGCGCGAGCGCCCGCTCGCTCGCGGTGCGGCGCACTTCCTGGCGGAAGTGCCCGTCGTCGAACAGCCGGTAGTGCCCGTAGCCGCCCGGGTAGTCCTTCACGCAATTCACCTCGATGAACGGAATGCGGCCGGACGCCGGGTAGCGGCGCACCCGGTTGCGGTGCGTGTGTCCGATCAGTACGCCGCGCACCTGTGGGTGCTGGCCGAGCAGGTCGAATACCGCGAGCGAGTGTTCCGGGATCAGGCCGATCGAGTTCGGGTAGCGATCCGCGTGCTCCGGGGGAACTGGCTGGTGGTGGGTGAAGACCAGCGTCGGGATGCCGAGTTCGCGCGTCTCGCCCAACGCCTCGGCGAGCCAGGCCAGCCGCTCGCTGGGGAACACGCCGTGGTGCTTGCCCGGCTCGACGGTGTCGAGCAGGATCATGCGCCAGCCGCCCAGGTCGACGCTGCGCGGAGCGCGCGGCTGCCCGAGCAGCGCGTAGCCGTCGACCTCCTGGCCGTCGAGCAGGGCGTAGTGGTCGTGGTTTCCGAGGAACGCGTGGTGCGGCGCTGTGAAGCCGGCGAATGTCTCGCGCGCGATCGCAAACTGCTGGGGCTGGCCGCGGTCGGCGATGTCGCCCTTGATGAAGGTCGCATCGACGCCGAGCTTGTTGATGTCAGCCACCGCGTCCTGGTTCATGGCCAGCCAATAGGGCGTCTCGCCGTCGGTCTCGCGCACCACGGGAAAGCCAGGGGCCTCCTCGCCGAACTCGCCCTCGGCACCGACCGTCCCGCCGAAGCGAGCTTCGCCGAAGTGCAGGTCGTTGAGCGACGCGAACGAGGCCACCTGCCGGGCGTCTGTCGCGGGCAGGGTCTCGACGGACTCGGGGAAGTAGCGGCCGGGCTCGACGGGCGGCGAGCCC
>CAXMNF010000116.1:0-6366 GCA_964194645.1 uncultured Gammaproteobacteria bacterium | reverse complement strand
TGCTCGCCCAGGCACGCCGTCAGCGGGGCGTGGCCGTACGGCTGGTTCCCGCCCCGCTTCAGATGCTATGACTCTCTGCCCATGCTCCTCGAGGTCCTGCAGTTCCCCGACCCGCGCCTGCGCGAGAAGGCGGAGCCCGTGCGCCCCGACGAGCTCTGCGACGAGCTGCGCGAGCTCGCCGAAGGCATGGCCAAGACCATGTACGACGAGCCCGGGATCGGCCTGGCCGCCACACAGGTGGGTGTCGCGAAGCGGCTGATCGTGATGGACCTCGACTGGTCCGAGGACGGGGAGCGCCAGCCGCGCATACTCTTGAATCCCGAGATCGTCGAGCGGGAGGGCCAGCAGATCTCCGAGCAGGAAGCCTGCCTCTCCGTCCCCGACTTCAATGCCGACGTGGAGCGCGACGCGCGCGTGGTCGTGAAGGCGCGCACCTTCGACTGGGAGGAAGTCAGCTTCGATGCAACGGGCCTGGAGTCGTTCTGCTTCCAGCACGAGATCGACCACCTCGACGGCCTGCTCTTCATCGACCGCATCAGTCGGCTGAAGCGGGACCTGTACGTGCGGCGCCGCAAGAAGCAGCTCCGCGAGGAGCGGAGCGCCGCAACGCGTTCCGCCAACTAGCGGCTTGGCCGGGGGCGGGCCGCAGAAGCTCCTGTTCTTCGGGACGCCGCAGTTCGCCGTGCCCTCGCTCGCCGCGCTCGTCGCGAGCCGCCATCCCGTGGTCGGCGTGGTCAGCCAACCCGACCGCCCGCGCGGCCGCGGCCGCAGCCTGGAGCCGACCCCGGTCGGGGCCTGCGCCCTCGGCCACGGCCTGCCGCTGCTCCAGCCCGAGAAGGTCGGCAGCGCCGAGGCGCTGGACTGGCTGCACGCGCTCGGCGCGGAGCTGGGCGTAGTCGTGGCTTTTGGCCAGTTCATTCCCAAGAGCGTGCGCGAGCTGCCGACCCACGGCCTGATCAACGGACACGCCAGCCTGTTGCCGCGCTGGCGAGGCGCCGCGCCAATCGCCCACGCGATCCTGGCCGGGGATCCGCGCACCGGCATTTCGGTGATGCGCGTGGTGCGCGAGATGGACGCGGGCGACGTCTGCCTGACGCGCGAGCTCGAGATCGGAGCCGACGAGACGGCCGGCGAGCTTGCCGAGCGGCTGGCCGCGCTCGCAGCAGAGGCGCTGGTCGCGGCCGTGGAGAGCATTGCCTGTGGCACGGCGCGCTTCGAGCCGCAGCGCGGCGCGGACGCAACCCTGGCGCCGAAGCTTGCCAAGGACTTCGGCAAGCTCGATTGGAGCCGGCCGCGCGACGAGCTGCTGCGGCGCATCCGGGCCGCCACGCCCTGGCCCGGCGTGGACCTCACGCTCCGGCACTCGGGCCGCCGCCTGCGTGTCCTGGCGGCGCGCGCCGCCGAGGGGCCGCCGGGCCCAGCGCGCCGGGTCGACGTGTCGGGCGGCCGCCTGCGGATCGCCGCGCTAGACGGCTGGCTGGATGTGTCTAGACTCCAGGCTCCGGGCAAACGGCCCGTCGACGCGGCTGAATTTCTGCGCGGGGCTCGCGTCCCCCCCGATGAGGAGATCCTGAAGATATGAACAACCTGAAGACCGGCGTCCTGCTCACTGTGCTGACGGTCCTCCTGGTATTCGCCGGTTCGTCGCTCGGCGGCCAGCAGGGCGCGATTATCGCGTTTGCGCTTGCGCTGGCGATGAACGCGGGCGCCTACTGGATGAGCGACAAGCTGGTGCTGCGCATGTACAAGGCGCAGCAGGTGAGCGAGGCCCAGTCGCCCGAGTTGTACGGCGTGGTCGCGGACCTGGCGCAGCGCGCGCAGCTCCCGATGCCGAAGGTGTACGTGATTCCCGGCGAGGGCCTGAATGCCTTCGCGACCGGCCGCAACCCGGAGCACGCTGCAGTGGCCGTGACCGAGGGGCTGCTGGCCAACCTGGATCGCTCCGAACTCCAAGGCGTGCTGGCGCACGAGCTCTCGCACGTGAAGCACCGCGACATCTTGATTGGCACGATCGCCGCAACCCTGGCCGGCGCAATCTCTGTGCTGGGCAGCATGGCGCGCTGGGGCGCCATCCTGGGCGGCAGCCGCGACAACAACGGGAACGGCGGTCTGATCGGTGTATTCCTGGTCTCGATCGTGGCCGGAATGGCCGCCACCATCGTGCAGCTCGCCGTATCGCGCTCGCGCGAGTACGAGGCCGACGCGGGCGCCGCGCGGCTGCTCGGCGATCCCAACCCGCTGATCTCGGCGCTGCGCAAGCTCGACTTCGCGGCCCAGCGCGTGCCCATGCACGCAAACCAGGCGACCGCGCATATGTTCATCGTGAGCCCGCTGAGCGGCGGTGGCGTGATGAAGTGGTTCAGGACGCACCCGCCGCTCGAGGAGCGCATCCAGCGCCTGCAGGGGCTGGTTGGCATCCGCTAAGCGCCGCATGCCGCGCACCGCCCGGGGCATCGCCCTCCACGTGCTGGTGCGCGTGGAGCGCGACCGCGCCTGGGCGGACCTGGCTCTGCACGCCGCGCTCGTCGACTCCGTGCTGGAGCGGCGCGACCGGGCCTTCGCCACGGAGCTGGTCTACGGTGGCCTGCGCATGCGCGGGCGCCTCGACGCAGCGCTCCAGCAGGTGCTGGATCGCGAGCTCGGCGAGCTCGAGATTGGGGTACGCAACCTGCTGCGGCTCGGCGCCTATCAGCTCATGTGCCTGCCGCGCACACGCGCGGCGGTGGCGGTCGACGAGACCGTCAAGCTGGCGCGTGCGGCTGGCTTCGCGCGCGCCTCCGGCTTCGTGAACGCCGTGCTGCGCGAGCTCTCGCGCCGCTCGGCCGAAATCAGCTTCCCGTCGCTCGCGGAAGACGCCGTCGGGCACGTCGAGCAGTGGGGCTCGTTGCCGCGCTGGCTCGCCCAGCGCTGGGTAGCGGAACTGGGCCCCGAGGAGGCGATCGCGCTGGCGCTCTCGCAGCTCGAGGCGCCCCCACGCGTGGTGCGCGTCTCGCCCGGCGCGGACCGCCAGCGGCTCGCCAAGCGGCTGGCCGCGAAGCCGGGCCGCTGGGCGCCCGACGCACTCACGGACTGTGCACGCGACCCCGTGAACACGGCGGCCTTCCGGCGCGGGGAGCTCACCATCCAGGACGAGGCGTCGCAGCTCGTGCCGCTCCTGCTCGGCGCCGAGCCTGGCGACACGGTGGTGGACTGCTGCGCCGCTCCCGGGACCAAGACGGTGCAGCTCGCTCAGCAGGTGGGGCGGCACGGCGAGGTGATCGCGTTGGACGTGAACCCAGAGCGCCTGAAGCGGATCGGCCAGGCCGCGCGACGCATCGGCCTCGAGAACCTGCGCATCCTCGAGCGCGACTCGATCCGCGGCTTCGACCTGCGCGGCAAGCTGCGCTTCCCGCGCGTCCTGGTTGACGCGCCCTGCACCGGGCTTGGCGTGCTGCGCCGCAACCCCGACGCGCGCTGGCGCCTGCGCGCCGAAGACGTCGCCGCCGCGGCCAACACGCAGATTCGGCTGCTCGACTCGGCAGCGCGCTACGTCGAGGCCGGTGGAGTTCTCGTCTACAGTGTCTGCACGATCAGCATCGAGGAGACGAGCGGCGTGGTGAGCCAGTTCCTGGACGGGCATCCGGATTGGAAGGGCGACGACCCGCGCCCGTTCCTGCCCAAGCGGGTACACGAGCTGATCGATCCGAGCGGCGCATTGCGCACCTGGCCGCACCGGCACGGGTGCGACGGCTTCTACGCCGTGCGCATGGTGCGCTCGTGAGCCGCTTCGAGATCGCGCCCTCGATCCTGTCCGCCGACTTCGGCCGGCTGGCCGACGAGGTGCGCGCGGCCGAGGCCGCCGGCGGCGACCGCATCCACGTCGACGTGATGGACGGCCGCTTCGTGCCGAATATCACGATCGGCCCCGATGTGGTCGGCGCGATCGCGCGCGTCGCCACCACCCACGTCGACGTGCACCTGATGATCGAGGAGCCCGACCGCTACGTGGAGGCCTTCGTCGCGCAGGGTGCGCAGACCGTCGGCGTGCACGTCGAGGCCTGCCCGCACCTGCACCGCACCGTTCAGCTGATCCGCAGCCAGGGCGCGCGCCCCTCGGTGGTGCTGAACCCCGCTACGCCCGCCCAGTCGATCCGCGAGATCCTGCCGGCGGTGGACCAGGTGTTGGTCATGACCGTGAACCCGGGCTTCGGCGGCCAGGCCTTCATTCCCGAAACCCTGCCAAAGATCCAGACGATCGCCGGCTGGATCCGGGAATCCGGTCGCGCGATCGATCTCGAGGTCGACGGGGGCATCGGCCTCGACACCGTCGAGGAGGTGGCGCGGCACGGCGCGAACGTGTTCGTGATGGGCTCGGCCTTCTTCAAGGCCGAGGACCCCAAGCGCTTCTGCGAGCAGATCCGCGCCAAGCTCGCGCCGCTCTCTCCGCTGGACCGCGCACCGAGCTAGGCCGTGGCGATCCGGGCCCCCGCGAACCCGCCCGCGGTCGGTTAGACTGCGCCGCGCCCGGGGCAGCTCCGCCCCGGAGCCACTCAAGGGAGGTAGAGATGAAGAAGCCCTCATTCGTCGTGGGCCTGGCCGTGCTGCTCTTCGCGGGAGCCGCCGTGGCGCAGACCGCCAGCGAGATCGAGATCGACCGCGCCGTGATGGAGACCGAGCGCAAGGCGGTCGTTGCCAAGAACATGATCTTGAGCGAGGAAGAGGCCGACGCCTTCTGGCCCGTGTACAACGACTACCGCGAAGCCGTACGGCCGCTCACCGACAAGCGCGTGAAGCTGATCCGCGATCTCGCGGAGCAGTTCGAGACGCTCGGCGACGAGGCCGCCCAGGGCATGCTCAAGGAGAATTTCGAGCAGCAGCAGGCGCGCATCAAGCTGAACCGCTCCTACATCGGCAAGTTCAACAAGGTGCTGCCCCCGAAGAAGACCGTCCGGCTCTTCCAGATCGAGAGCAAGCTCGACGCCATCGTCAACTTCGGCCTGGCCAAGGCCATCCCGCTGGTCGAGTAGCTCGCGCAGCGAGCGGCCGGCCCGGCCCCAGGCCTAGGGCTGGCCGCCTCCGCTGCTACCTTCTCCCGTCGCGGGCCCTTAGCTCAGTGGTTAGAGCAGACGGCTCATAACCGTTAGGTCCCTGGTTCGAGTCCAGGAGGGCCCACCACGAACGCCGCGATCTTGCTCGGCTTCCTTCTCGGAACCCTTGTCGCCAGCTTGTCGCCAAGCCCGATTCGGAAGCACCTCGACCAGGGCCGAGTCGGCCAGCCGCGCATAGCGACGGGTGGACTCCGCGTTCGCGTGCCCCAGGAACTTCTGCAGGAGACGCTCGGAAACGCCCCGGCGAATCGCGTCCGTCGCGAAGCTGTGCTTGGTCCCCTCGTAGAGAGAGATCGGCGGCATCCTCGCCTTCTCGAGCGCCTTCGACCAGATCGCCTGCAGGGTCTTCTGCGCGTACCGCTTGCCCGTGCGCGGATTCGGGAACAGGGGTGTGCGCGTCAGGCGATCCTCCGGCTCGACGTGCTCGTCGATCCACTCGGCCAGATCCTCGCCGATCGGAAGTCGCTTGGGCTTCCCGGTCTTCGTTCCGCGCACGGGTGCGCTTGTCGTCTTCCCCTTCACGGCCTTGTCGACGGTGAGCCAGCCGTCATGACAGTCGGCGACCTCGAGGGCCCGCGCCTCGCCGGGTCGGATCCCCAGGTGCGCCATCGCGAGGAAGATCCCGCGATCCGCCTCGGGGATCGCCTCAAGCACGCCCCACTGGGCCTCCGACGAGAGGATCTTCGGGTCGTGCTCTTCGACTCGCACCGACGGGAACTCGGGCACCTCGCGGAGCTCCCCTCGACGGTGGAGCCAGCGCAGGAAGGTGCGGAAGTACCCGAGGAAGTTCCGTCGGCTCTTCGGGCTCTGCCCTCGGTCCGCGAGCCACAGGCTCCAGTCCTCGAGGGTCCCGTACGAGCCCCCGGAGCTCTTCATTCGCGCCGGCCTCGTCACGCGCGTGTGCCGCGACGCTGCCCCAGCTCTCCCGCCAGGCGGTGAGGTGGGCGGCGCGCAGGGCCCGGCACGGTGCCGGCGTTGCGGTGCAGGTCGCGCCAGTCCACGCGCTCGCGTTCCGCCGCTTGGCGGTAGCGGAGGTCTTCTTCGAGATGCAGCGCATCCGCGCCGACCTGAGCGTGATCTTCGTCAGCGGCTACGGCGAAGAGGAGGCCGCGCGCCGGCTCGCGGGCCGCGGGTCGGTGGACTTCCTCCACAAGCCGTTCGAGCCCGAGCAGCTCGTGAAGAAGGTGCGCACCGCCCTGGCCGGAGAGGAGCGCGGCCCCGGGAACCGATCGGGCGCGTGATCGCGCGCCCCAGTGGTCAGGCCAGCGGCTGGCCCGGC
>CAXMNF010000115.1:0-10601 GCA_964194645.1 uncultured Gammaproteobacteria bacterium | reverse complement strand
TCTCCTACGGGAACGGGGGGAGCGGCCTAGCGGCGAGCAAAGCTCGCCTTGCCGCGACGGAGAGCGACTCCGGGAAGAGTCGCTCTCCTACGGGAACGGGGGGAGCGGCCTAGCGGCGCGCGTGCGCCCTAGACTTCGAGGCCCGCCGAGTCGGCGAGGGTTGCGAAGGCGTCGAGGGCCGTGCCGTTGCTGGCGTCGCAGGCGCGAGCTGCGGCGTCGCGGCCGCCGAGGCGTTCCAGGCCGAGGCTGCCGTAGCGGCGTTCGAAGAGTTCCAGGGCCCAGGCGCGGCGGCTGGCGCGGCGGCGCGGCTCGAGCGTGCCTGTCTCGTCGAGGTGCGCGCGCTGGGCGCGCAGTGCGGCGGCGAGCTCGGCCACGCCTTCGCCGCTCTGCGCGCTCACACCGAGCAGCGGAGGGCGCCAGGCGTCGGCCGCGGGCGGAGCCAGCGCCAGCATCGTCTCCAGGTCGGTGCGCGTGCGGCGCGCGGGCTCGCCCAGGTCCCACTTGTGCACGACGAACACGTCGGGGATCTCCAGGATGCCCGCCTTCATGAACTGCAGGGTGTCGCCGGAGCCGGGCTGCAGCACGAGCGCAACGCCGTCGGCCACGGTCGCAACGTCGACTTCGGACTGACCGACGCCGACCGTCTCGACCAGGGTCCACTCGTAGGCCGCGCGCAGCACCACGACCGCGGCGCGCGTGGCCGGGGCCAGGCCGCCCAAGTGGTCGCGCGCCGCCATCGAGCGCACGAACACGCATTCGTCCGGGTCGAAACGCAGGCGCGCGCGGTCGCCGAGCAGCGCGCCTCCCGAGCGCCGGCTGCTCGGGTCGACCGCGACCATGCCCACGCCCTGCTGCTCGCCGAGCCAATGGCGGATCAGCGCGGCGGCCAGGCTCGACTTGCCGGCGCCGGGCGGACCGGTGAGTCCGACCACGCTGTGCGCGGCCGGCGTCTCCAGCTCCAGCCGCCGGATCAGTTCACGCTGGTCGGGCAGCGACTCGGGGCGCATGTCCTCGACGCGCCCCAGGGTGTCCGCGATCGCGTCGGGGTCGCCGGCCAGGACACCCTTCGCCAGCCGTTCGAGGCTGGCGCTAGCCAACGTCGTGGGCTCGCGCGACGATCTCCACCATTTCCCGGACGATGCGCTGCACGTCGTAGTCCTTGGGGGTGTAGACCGCGGCGACGCCCTGCTCACGCAGCCGGCGCGCGTGCTCCTCGGGAATGATGCCGCCCACCACTACCGGCACGCGCACCCGCTCCAGCACCTCGGGCACCAGCGACAGGTGCGAGCCCGACAGGATCGAGAGCCCCACCAGGTGCACACCCTCCTGGCGCGCCGACGCGCCGATCTGCTCCGGCGTCATGCGGATGCCTTCGTACACCACCTCGAAGCCGGCGTCGCGCGCGAAGATCGCGATCTGCTCGGCGCCGCTCGAGTGGCCGTCCAGGCCGGGCTTGCCGACCAGCAGCTTGAGCCGCCGGCCGAGCCGCGCCGACACTTCGTCCACGCGACGCCGCACCTCTCCCCAGGCGCCCTCGTCCGCGTGCAGGCGCAGGGGCGTCTCCACACCGGTCGGCGGGCGGTACTCGCCGAACACCGCGCGCAGGGTATCGGCCCACTCGCCAGTCGTGACGCCTGCGTGGGCGCAGCGGACCGAGGCCGGCATCAGATTCTGGCCGTTTGCGACCGCGTCGCGCAGGGCCGTGAGCGCCGCCTCGACCTCGCTCTTGCTGCGCCGCTGCCGGTGCGCGAGAAGCCGCTCGAGCTGCGCCTGCTCCGCCGAGTCGTCCACGGTCAGGATCCCGCCGTCCGCGACCAAGGGCGACAGCGCGCCTTCCTGGAAGCGGTTCACGCCCACGACCACCCGCTTGCCCGACTCGATCTCGGCCATGCGCCGCGCGTTCGACTCGACGAGCTTGCGCTTCATGTAGCCCGACTCGATCGCCGCGACCGCGCCGCCCTGTTCGAGGATGCGCTCGAGCTCCGCGCGCGCCTCGTCCTCGAGCTCGGCGGTCTTCGCCTCGATCACCGGCGATCCCTCCAGGATGTCGGCGTACTCGAGCAAGTCGGTCTCGTGGGCCAGGATCTGCTGGATGCGCAGCGAGAGCTGCTGGTCCCAGGGCCGCGGCAGGCCCAATGCTTCGTTCCAGGCGGGAAGCTGCAGGTAGCGCGTGCGCGCGTTCGCGGAGAGCGTAGCGCCCAGCGATTCGAGCACGATGCGCGCAATGTTGTTCTCGGGTTGCAGCTCGCTGAGCCCCAGTGAATTCACCTGCACGCTGTAGCGGAAGCGGCGCATGCGCTCGTCCTCGACGCCATAGCGCTCGCGCCCCAGCCAGTCCCAGAGCCGGCCGAACGCGCGCATCTTGCAGGCTTCTTCGATGAAGCGGATGCCCGAGTTGCAGAAAAACGAGATGCGGCCGAACACCTGCCCGAATTTCTCGGCGGGCACCTTGATTTCGTCGAGCACCGCGCAGGCGTTGGCCAGCGCGAAGGCGATCTCCTGCACGGGCGTGGCTCCGACCTCCTGCAGGTGGTAGCTGCTCACGTTGATCGGGTTCCAGTTCGGGATCTCGTCCACCGTGAACTCGATCATGTCGGTGGTGACGCGCAGCGAGGGCTGCGGTGGGAAGATGTAGGTGCCGCGCGACAGGTACTCCTTGAACAGGTCGTTCTGGGTGGTGCCGCGCAGGGCATCGTGCGGAGTCCCGTGGCGCTCGGCCAGTGCGACATACAGCGCCAGCAGCCAGGCCGCCGTCGCGTTGATCGTCATGTTCGTGCCGACCTCGTCCAGGGGGATGCCCTCGAAGAGCACCTCCATGTCGTCCAGCGAGCAGATCGGGACGCCGACCTTGCCGACCTCGCCTTCGGCCAGCGGGTGGTCGGAGTCGTAGCCGGTCTGCGTGGGCAGGTCGAAGGCGATCGACAGCCGGTCCTGTCCGCGCGCCAGGTTGGTGCGGAACAGCTCGTTGGACGCCTCCGGCGTCGAGTGACCGGAGTAGATCCCGAACATCCAGGGTGACTGGGCCATGGAGCGGCTAGGGTACCGAAACAGGCCCGCCGGCGCGCTCGAGGCGCGGCAGCTCCGCGAGGTCGTCGGCGTGCGTGATCGAGCCGTCCTCGATCCCGGCACGCAGCCGCTCCAGTCCGTCGGCGAAGCCCACCAGGTCGAAACGCTGCTCGCCGGGCGCCTCGTGCAGGCGTCGGGCGGCGTCGCCGAGCAAGCCACGCGCGCCGGCCAGGTTGCCGCGCGTCAAGTGGTGCAGGGCGGCGCCCGCCATGATCACGCCCTGCAGGACCTCACGCTCCGGACCGCGCGTCTCCAACCACACGGGCTCGACGATCTCGTGCACCTCGAAGAACAGGCCCGCGTCCCAGGCCGCGCGCGCCCGCTCGAGAGGGTCGCCCCACGCGTTCTCCTGGTGCAGCCAGCGGCAGGCCTCTGCGAAGCGCCGCGCGCGATCGCGAGTGTAGGCGTCCTGGTCCGCGAAGCGCGCCGCGAGTGCAGCGGCCTCGAAGAGCGGCGTGCCGTCCTCGGCCACGATCTCGGGCGCAGGCGCAGCGCCGCGCGCCCAGTCCGAAAGCGCGTCGATCTGGGCGCGCGCTTCGGGGTCGCCCGCGACCGCGGCTACGAACACGGCGGCCAGGGCATCGCGCACCAGCAGCTCGGGGTGGGTCTTCATGCGGCCTTCGGTATCCTCGAGTTCATGCGACTCGCCAGTCTATCGGCCGCAAGCGCGCTCGTGGCGCTCCTCGTCTTCTGTGCGGGCGCCGGGACGCTAGCCCAGGGCGTGAGCGATACCGAGCTGTCGCGCCAGTCGCACCGCATCGCCCAGGACGTGATGAGCCCATTCTGCCCGGGCCGTACCCTGGCCGACTGTCCCAGCCCGGATGCGCACGCCGTGCGCGAGCAGATCCGCGAGCTGCTGGCCTCCGGCGCGCCCGAGAGCGAGGTGCGCGCCCGACTGGCGCAGACCTACGGCGACGCCGTCGTGGGAGTGCCGCGCGGCGCGCTCGGCTGGCTGCTGCCCGCGCTGCTGCTGCTGGCCGGTGCGGGCCTGCTGGTCGCTGTGCTGCGGCGGCTCTCGGCGCCCGGGTCCCCGAGTGAGGCCCAGCCAGACGCCGCGTCCGGCGCGCTCGAGGCAGAGCTGGAGCGCGAGTTGCGCACCCGCGGCCTCTAGACCCGCCCCCCTTCGGCCAGGGCGAGTTCGGCGGCCGCCCCCCCGCGCCTGTCGGACGCGCTGCTGGTGAGAGAGCCGGTTGGCCGAAGCGCATTGGCTTCAGTCGTCCGACACAAGGGGTCGACGTTCGGTCGCGCCAGCAGCTACGCCGAGCCGGTGGTCCCTCGAACCTCTCCCGGATGGTGATCGGTCCCGGTCGCTTGCGAGAAGCGGCCGCCGAGCCAGAGCATCGGCTGAATCGGCCGCCAGCTCAAGCGCGCTGCCGGTGTGCTGCGGTGAGAGTGGTCACGCAGTGCGCCCGGCGTCTGGCCGAAGCTGGGACTGAGCCCCAAGAGTCCTGCCCGACTCACCCCCACCGCGCTCCGGGCCGGGGAGCGCCGCCCGCTCCCCGGCCCCTTGCGCATCGGGCGCTGCGTTTCCCGAGCTGGGAAATCGGCTTCCGTCGCGGGCCAGCGGCGGGTGCGCAGCCGACCCGCAGGAGCGCCGACCAGCGGCGCGTTGCGACTGGGGCCCCGCGCGGTCGCGCGCTCGCTGGTACGGTTCCTGCTCATTGATCCGGGCGATTGGTGTCCGGATCGTGCGCGGGCGCGGAGGCTACGGGGCACTCCCCATCCCCCTCCCCCAAAGCGCCGCGCCTGTCGGGCCGGCGCAGAGCCCGGTGGGCTCCGCCCCGCGTCATCCGGGCCGCCGACTCGCCCTCCGTCCGAGTCCCATGCGCTACCCTCGCCGCCACCGACCAGGGGGCAGCCATGGCGCAAGCACGAGCGAACGACTGGAGTGCCGGGGAGCTGCGCTGCGCAGGGCGCAGCTACCGCATCCAGCGGCTCGCTTCGGTCGAAGCCGAGGGGCTGGGCCGCCTGGCGCGCCTGCCGCGCTCGATCCGTGTGCTGCTCGAGAACCTGCTGCGCCACCAGGACGGCACGAGTGTCACGCACGAGGACATCGCCGCGCTCGCGGCCTGGCGCGCCGACGGCGGCAACACCCGCGAGATTGCATTCCGGCCGGCGCGCGTGCTGCTGCAGGATTTCACCGGGGTTCCGGCGGTGGTGGACCTGGCGGCCATGCGCGATGCCATGGCCGAGCTGGGCGGCGACCCCGCGCGTATCAACCCGCTCTGCCCGGTCGACCTGGTCGTCGACCACTCCGTGCAGGTCGACTACTTCGGCTCTGCGACGGCGCTGGCGCGGAACTCGGAGATCGAGTTCCAGCGCAACCGCGAGCGCTACGAGTTCCTGCGCTGGGGACAGTCCGCCTTCGAGCGCTTCCGCGTGGTCCCGCCGAGCACCGGCATCGTGCACCAGGTGAACCTGGAGTACCTGGCCTCGGTCGTGTTCGTGCAGGAGGATGGCAGCGAGTTGCTCGCCTACCCCGACACCCTGGTCGGGACCGATTCGCACACCACCATGGTGAACGGGCTCGGCGTGGTCGGCTGGGGCGTGGGCGGCATCGAGGCGGAGGCCTGCCTGCTGGGCCAGCCGATCTCGATGCTGATTCCCGACGTGGTCGGCTTCAAGCTGCACGGCCGGCTGGCGGCCGGCGCCACCGCGACCGACCTGGTGCTGACGGTCACGCAGATGTTGCGCGAGCACGGGGTGGTCGGGAAGTTCGTCGAGTTCTTCGGCGAGGGCCTCTCGGCGCTGTCGCTCGCGGACCGGGCGACGGTCGCGAACATGAGTCCCGAGTACGGCGCCACGATCGGCTTCTTCCCGATCGACGCGAAGACGCTCGAGTACCTGCGGCTTTCCGCGCGCAGCGAGGAGTCGATCGAGCTGGTCGAGCAGTACGCGCGCGAACAGGGGCTGTTGGCGGACCCGGGCGATCCCGACCCGGAGTTCAGCTCGATGCTCGAGCTGGACTTGAGCCAGGTCGAGCCGAGCATCGCGGGGCCGCGACGGCCGCAGGATCGGGTGGCGCTGCGCGAGGCGAGCGCGGAATTCGAGGGCGCGCTCGTCGAACTCCTGGAGCAGAAGGGCGAGGCGGGCGAGGAGGCGCGCAACCGCACCGTGACCGTGGAGCGCGACGGCCAGAGCTTCGAGCTCGGGCACGGCAGCGTGGTGATCGCCGCGATCACGAGCTGCACGAACACCTCGAACCCCTCGGTGATGGTCGCGGCCGGGCTCCTGGCGCGGAACGCGGTGGAGCGCGGACTCGAAGTGCGCCCCTGGGTGAAGACCAGCCTGGCGCCCGGCTCGCAGGTGGTGAGCGACTATCTGGCCGAGGCGGGCCTGCTGCCCTACCTGGAGAAGCTGCGCTTCAACGTGGTCGGCTACGGCTGCACCACCTGCATCGGCAACAGCGGCCCGCTGCCCGACGAGATCGCTCGGGCGATTCGCGAGGGCGACCTGGTGGCCGGCGCGGTGCTGTCCGGCAACCGCAACTTCGAGGGACGCATCAACTCGCTGGTGCGCGCCAACTACCTGGCTTCGCCGCCGCTGGTGGTGGCCTACGCGCTGGCCGGCTCGCTGGACATCGACTTCGCGCGCGACCCGATCGGGCACGACCGCGACGGCAAGCCGGTGCGGCTCGACGAGATCTGGCCGTCGCCCGAGGACGTAGAGCGCACGGTCGCCGGCTCGGTCAAGCGCGAAATGTTCGAGCGGCGCTACTCCGCGGTCTTCGAGGGCGACGACACCTGGCGCGCGATCCGCGTGCCCGAAGGCAAGCGCTACGCGTGGGCCGACGAGTCCACCTACATCCGCCAGCCGTCCTTCTTCGCAGGCATGCAGATCGAGCCTCCGCCGCTGCGCGACGTGGAGAACGCGCGGGTACTCGCCTTCCTCGGTGACTCTGTCACCACCGACCACATCTCCCCGGCCGGCTCGATCCCCGCGGATGGTCCAGCCGGCCGCTACCTGGTCGAGCACGGCGTGGAGCCGGCGCAGTTCAACTCGTTCGGA
Organism: uncultured Gammaproteobacteria bacterium; assembly: GCA_964194645.1. GTDB lineage: Bacteria > Myxococcota_A > UBA9160 > SZUA-336 > SZUA-336 > CAXMNF01. The sequence continues at coordinate 3,527 of CAXMNF010000115.1, read as the reverse complement.
GCGCGGCGCGGCAACCACCAGGTGATGTGGCGCGGCACCTTCGGAAACATCCGCCTGCGCAATCGGTTGGCGCCGGGGAAGGAGGGCGGCTTTACCACGGTATTCCCGGACGGGGACGTGACGACGATCTACGAGGCGGCGCAGCGCTACCAGGCGGCGGGCGTGCCGCTCGTGGTATTGGCCGGTGCGGAGTACGGGACCGGCTCCTCGCGCGACTGGGCGGCCAAGGGGACGCGTCTGCTCGGCGTGCGCGCCGTCCTCGCCACGAGCTTCGAGCGCATCCATCGCAGCAACCTGATCGGCATGGGCATTCTGCCGCTGGTCTTCGAGGCGGGCGAGAGTGCCGACTCGCTGGGCCTGAGCGGCCGCGAGACGTTCGCGATCGCGGGCATCGCAAAGGGACTCGCACCGCGCCAGCGTCTCGAGGTCGTGGCGCGCGACGAGGCCGGCGCCGAGCGGCGCTTCTCGGTGGTGGCCCGCATCGACACGCCCGACGAGCTCGAGTACTACCGCCACGACGGCATCCTGCAGTACGTCCTGCGCCAGCTGCTCGCCTCCTAGCCGGGTGGCGTTCGCCGTCGAGCAGAGCTCTCCTAGTCGGGCTCGCCTGCTGCTCGCGCGCGCTCCAGCCGCGAGTCCTCGTCGGCGGCCATATGGCGCGTTGCCAGCATGAGGAAGATCACGCCCAGCAGGTTGGCCGCGAGCGCCAGGACCATGCCGGCGCGCAGGCTGTCGAAGGCGACCGACAGCCGGCCCACGGTGTAGGGGCCGAGCGCCAGCCCGATGAAGGTCAGGACCAGGATGTAGCTGGCTGAGGCGACGGCCCGCATGCGCGGCAGGACCAGGTCCTGCACGGTGGCCGCGCCGGGACCGATCCACATACCGGCCGCGATGCTCACCACGAAGTTCAAGCCGTAGGCGAGCCAGGTGTTCTCCGTGAGGAGCATCCAGACCGCAAAGGGCAGCGGGAAGAGCGCCGTGAAGATCGCCACGTACAGCCGTGCGTTGCGCTGGCGGCTGCGCAGGGCGTCGGCCGCCACGCCGCCCAGGGTCACGCCCAGCCAGCCCGCGACCGCCGCGGTCAGGCCGATCACCGTGCCGACCTCAGCTGGACCCACGCCGTGAACGCGCATGAAGAAGGGCGGCGTGAACGCGCCGATCCCGTAGCTGGTGAAGGCCACGCACGAGAAGCCCAGGCACGAGTAGCGCAGCGCGCGCGAGCGGAAGATCAGCGCGAAGGCCGGCGGGTCGCGCAGCACCAGGCCCTGCGCCCACGAGACAGCCGCGTACAGGCCGATGCCCAGTGCGATCCACTGCTCCGGAGTGCCGAGCCACAGGATCAGGAGCCAGGCACCGAGCGCGATCGCGCCTAGCGCACCCAGGTTCGCGAGCAGCACCGCGCGCCCCGCTCCAGCGCCCGCCAGCGCGACCAGGGAGAAGCCGGGCAAGAGCGAGCGCAGCTCGCCCCAGAACGCCGCGAGCGGCCGCTCGCCACTCGGCTTTGCGACCAACCCGTCGCTCCCGCCGCGCACTGGCTCGCGCAAGGTGCGCACCCAGAGCGCCATCCCCAGGCCCGGTAGGCCCACCACGAAGAAGGCGACCTGCCAGCCCTTCAAGCCGAACGGCGCGAGCGCCGGATCCGGGTACCAGCCGTGCCAGAGCGACAGGATCCAGCCGCCCAGGAAGATGCCGATGCCCGCGCCCAGGTAGATGCCGCTCGAGTAGATCGCCAGTACTGTGGTGCGCCGCTCGGGTGGGAAGTAGTCGGAGAGCATCGAGAAGGCGGCCGGGCTGGCGCTCGCCTCGCCGACCCCCACGCCGATGCGGGCGCCCGCCAGGGACACGAAGCTGCGCGCCGTGCCCGAGAGCGCAGTCATCGCACTCCAGAAGGCCAGGCCGATCGAGATCAGCGCGCGCCGGTTCCACACGTCGGCCACCTTGCCGAGGGGAATGCCGAAGATCGCGTAGAACACGGCGAAGGCGGTGCCGTACAGGAAGCCGATCTGGGCGTCGGACATGCCGAGATCTGCCTTCAGGTCCTCGGCCAGCACCGTGATGATCTGGCGGTCCAGGAAGTTGAATACGTACACCAGGACCAGTACGGCCAGCACGTAGCGCGGATACGCTCCGCCGATCTTCGACTCGGGGGGCTGGCTTTCGCGGCGCGTGTCCGAGCCGGGCATAATGGTCCGGCATCATACCGGGACGGGAGCAGTGCGTGGCGGAACCGAGCAAGCGAGTGGCGATGATCGAAGCGGCCCTGCGAGCGGCCCTGGCCCCCGAGCAGCTCGAGGTGCACGACGAGTCCCATCGCCACCGCGGCCACGCCGGCGCCGCAGACGGCCGCGGCCACTTCCGGGTGCGCATCGTCTCACCGCGCTTCTCGGGCGAGACCCGCCTGGCCCGTCACCGCCTGGTGTATGCCGCGCTCGGCGCGGAGCTCGAGCGTGAAGTCCACGCCCTCGCGATCCAGGCGCTCGCCCCCGAGGAGGCCGACTCCTAGTTCGGCAGCACTTCCGTCATCGGGCCCCCTCACCCAATCACTCCACGTGAGCCGCCGCAGTTGCGTGCACGGGATCGGGGGCTCATTCTTGCTGCTCGACGGGGGGATCCGACAGATGGAGATCGTCATGGGGCGCGCGGTTCACGCGATTGGCATCGCGGCTGTGGCGTTCGGGGTCCTCGCCCGGACGGTCGCCGCTGGAGCAGACGAGACGCCTTCCGAGCCTTCGGCAGAAGGCGCGCCGCTATCCGCCGCCGAGTTCGAGGAGTTGGTGGGCCCCGTTGCGCTCTATCCCGATGAGCTCCTTGCCATTGTCCTGCCGGCGTCGACCTACCCGCTCCAGATCGTGCAGGCCGCCCGCTTCCTCGAGAAGAAGAAGGCCGATCCCGAACTGGAGCCCGACGAGGAATGGGACGCCAGCGTTATCGGGCTGCTCAACTACCCCGAAGTCATCAACCTGATGAACGAGGACCTGAACTGGACCTGGAAGCTCGGCGAAGCCGTGGCCGATCAGCAGGAGGACGTCATGGACGCGGTCCAGAGCTTCCGCGCCAAGGTCGACGAGGCCGGCAACCTGGAATCCAACGACAAGGTGAAGGTCGTCAAGGAGACGCAGGAGACCGAGCAGATCATCATCATCGAGTCGGCCAGCCCGGAAGTCATCTACGTGCCGGTCTATCAACCGACCACGGTCATCGTCTACCACGCAGCACCGTACCCCTACTACTATTCGTCGCCCTATCCGTACTACTACCATCGCACGGCCGTATTCTGGACCGGGATGTTCGTTGGCGCTGCGGTCGGGTACGGCCTGCACTGGGGGTACGGCGGCCATAGCAACATCGACATCGATCGAAACGTGAACGTCAACATCAACCGGCCCGGCGGGGGTGGCCGTCCGAGGCCCAGGGATGGAAAGCGCGAGCAGTGGAAGGCCGACAAACGCCGCGGGAAGCAGAGCGGCGGACGGCCCGGCGCCGGCGCTCGGCCCGGCAATGCCGGCGCGCGGCCCGGGGCGAGCACC
>CAXMNF010000114.1:0-8180 GCA_964194645.1 uncultured Gammaproteobacteria bacterium | reverse complement strand
CATCAAGCTCGGAGCTTCCGAGAACGAGGCGAGGACACTCCTCGAGTCGGCGGGAGCAGAGCACGCGACCACGATCCTCCAGCACGCGCGTCGTTCGATCGCCGCGAACAACTCCCACCCGCTACGAGTGAATCTCTGGATGACCTTTGGCATCTGAACGGAGCTACGGGCGCGCTTGGGGCAAGGATAGCGGGTCGGCTGCGAGGGCGGGTGTGGCCTTGGGGCGCGGACAGGGCGACTCGGTGAAGCAGTCGTCGGCGACCCAATCGGCGAAGCTCGAGTAGCGTCGCACCTCGCTCTGGTCGAGCAACAGGCCGTCGTGTGCGGCCAGGCCGGCGGTGCGGATCAATACCGCGGCGCCGCGCTGCACGACGGACGGAACGCCGGCGAGCGGCGCATTTGCGGCGATGCGCGGCGCGATCGCCTGGTAGCGAGTGGCGAAGGCCTCGGCGGCGGCTTCGCTCCGCCAGCGGCTGAGCCACGCCAGCTCCCAGACATCGCCGCACTCGACGTGTGCGAAACGGTCGCCGCGCCAGTCGCGCAAGAGCGCCGCCAGTCCAGGCGCGGGCTGCGGCTCTTCCCAGTCCTCGAACAGCACCCCGATGGTGAGCGCGCCCGCCACGTTCTGGTGGGCGATGCGGCAGCCGCGCGGCTCGAGCGCCGCGCTCAGTGCCTCGAGCGGCAGGGCGACGAACTCCACCTCGGGGTCGTCGTCGGGCTCGCGCGCCTGACGCGTGGAGAGCGGCGGCGCCTCCAGCAGGGCGTCCAGCCCGGCATTGCCGCGCGCCGCAAAGGAACGCGCGGCGATCGGGGTGCCGTGCGTGTAGCCGAACAACATCGAAACCCGCATCAGCCGCGGCACCTCGGCCAGCTTTCCCTCGGGGTAGCGCTGGTCGAGCAGCATCACCTCGGCGAGCTGATCGGCCATCTCGACGCTGCGCCCGTCGCCACTCATGTTTGCGAGCATGGTGAGCGAGGCGTCGCCCTCGATCGCCGCGGCGAGCGCGGTGACCAGGTCGTCGTTGTGGCGCAGGTTCTGCTGGATCGCGAACAGGCGTGGGAAGTGCTGGTGCTGCAGCACGTGCACCAGCTCGTGCACGATCGTGGCGTCGGACTCCGCCCCCCAGGTGTCCCCTTCGTCGTTCACGACGTAGAGGGTCTCGCCCTGCGGGTCGTACAAGCCCAGGATCTGGTCCTGCTGCAGCTGCAGCACGGTCTGGCGCAGGTCGAGCTCGCGCGGCCAGGCGCCGAGCGCGGCGTAGGCGTCGCGGTACGCCTCGATGTATCCGGGCTCGGCCGAGGCGTCGATCATCGCGCCGACCAGGGCGGGGATCTCCTCGCGCGCCACGAACTGCGCCTTGTAGGGACGCTCGAACGGCAGACCGCGCAGCCCCTCGGTGGTGCGCGCAAGCCCGTCGATGCTCGGGCTGCCGAGCAGCCAGGGCACCAGCCCGGCGCAACCGCTGAGCAGCAGCGCGAGCGCGGCAACCTGGATCCGGAGAAGCGCGCGAATCAGACCCCCCATCCGCTCCGGTGCACGATCGGCAGGCGGCGGCCCGTGCCGAACGCCTTGCCGGACACGCGCAGGACCAGCGGCGCCTGGCGGCGCTTGTACTCGTTGCGGTCCAGGGCGCGCAACACCCAGCGCACCGCGTCCGCATCGGCGCCCGCGGGCGAGGCGATCTCACCGGCCGCCCTGCCCTGCTCGATCACCTGCGCGAGGATCTCGTCGAGCGCGTCGTACGGGGGCAAGGTGTCGCTGTCGAGCTGGTCCGGCGCCAGCTCGGCCGAGGGCGGCTTGTCGATCACGTGCTGGGGCACGCGCTCGCCCGCGCGGTTCGAGTGCCGCGCCAGCGCGTACACGTCGCGCTTCAGTACGTCGCCCAGCACCGCAAGACCTCCCAGCAGGTCGCCGTACAAGGTGGTGTATCCGACCGAGAGCTCGCTCTTGTTGCCCGTCGCCAAGACGATGCGGTTCTCGAAATTCGAGACCGCCATCAGCAGGGTTCCGCGCACACGCGCCTGCAGGTTCTCCTGGGTGACGCCATAGCTCTCCTGGGCGCCGAACAAGGCCGAGAACTGCTCGAGGAAAGCCTTGTAGATCGAGTCGATCCGCACCAGGCGCGTTTCGATGCCCAGGTTCGCGGCGAGTCGCTCGGCGTCCGTAACGCTGTGCTCCGAGGAGAACGGACCCGGCATCAGGATGCCCTTCACGTTCTCAGAGCCGAGCGCGCGCACGGCCAGGTCGGCCGTGACCGAGGAGTCGATCCCGCCCGACAGGCCGATCACGGCCTGGCCGAGCCCGAGCTTGTGCAGGTAGTCGCGGATGCCGAGCACCAGCGCGTCCTCGAGCTGTGTCACGTCGTCGGGCAGAGGGTCCGGCTCGCCGTCCGCGAATGGGTCTACCAGCGCGAAGTCCTCGGCGAAGTGCGCGAGGCGCCGCGTCACCCGTCCGCCGGCGCCGGCCACAAAGCTCGAGCCGTCGAAGACCAGCTCGTCGTTCCCGCCGACCAGGTTTACGAACACCAGCGGCACGCCGTGCCGGCGCGTGGCATCGACGATCATCTCCTCGCGGGAGCCGGCCTTGCCCTGCTCCCAGGGCGAGGCCGAGACCGTCACGATCAGCTCCGCTCCGGCCTCGACCAGCTCGGCCACGGGGTCGATCTCGTAGGGGCGCGCGTCGCCCCAGAACGCGCCGCTCCACGCGTCTTCGCAGATCGCCAGACCGATGCGCCGGCCCCGGAACGTCCACAAGCTGCGCTCGGGCGCGGGCTCGAAGTGGCGCGCCTCGTCGAACACGTCATAGGTGGGAAGCAGGGTCTTGGCCTGCACGTGGGCGATGCGGCCCTCTGCAAGCACGACGGCGGCGTTCGCCAGGCGTCGCCGGCCGCCCGCCGGGGCGGCCACTGCCGCACCCGTCACGATCGCCAGCTCGCCGCTCGACCGGGCCAGCTCGCGCAGCGCCTCGTCCTGGTCGCGCAGGAAGCTCGGCCGCTCGAGCAGGTCCAGCGGCGGGTAGCCGCAGATGGCCAGCTCGGGCAAGACGACCAGGTCAGCCCCGGCGTCGCGCGCCCGCGCGGCGGCGCCGCGGATCTTCGCGAGATTCCCCGGAAAATCCCCGATCGTGGTGTTGATCTGGGCCAGCGCCAGGCGCATCGCAGGCTTCACGCGTGGACTCTCCCCGCCGGCGCCTCCAGGCGCCTCCGCAGGGTCAGAATAGCGCTCTCGAGGACCCCGCTAGTAGGTCCCGCTCACGTACTGGCGCAGCTCCTCGACCTCGGCCGCGCGCTCCTCCAGCTCCTCGAAGAGCAGGTCGCGGATCGACAGCATGTCGATCAGGACTCCACCCGCTTCGATCGGCAGGTGGCGACAGCCCACCGTGCGCATCTTCTCGATGGCCAGACGGCGCTCCTCGTCTGGGGCCGCGGTGACGGGATCGGGGGTCATGACGTCCCCGAGCTGGGTCTTCGCAGGCGCGCGGCCAGCGGCAAGCACGCGCCGTAACAGGTCGCGCTCGCTGAAGATCCCGACCAGACGGCCGCTCGCGACGATCGGCACCGCGCCGATCTGATGACCGGCGAGGATCTCGACCGCCTCTGCGACGGTCTGGTCCGGCGCCATGATCCATAGCACCGGAGAGCGCTTCTGAAGGATCGCAGTCAGTCGACCCATGACTCCCCTCCGAGTCCATCTTGAACCCCGGCCGCGATGCTGGCAAGAGCCAAAACACCCCAGCCCGGCGGGGGTTACGAGTCCGACTGGACCTTCTTCACGTACTCGGTGACGAGCTTCAGCAGGCGCTTGCGGTCGATCGGCTTGGTCGCGTAGTCGTCGCAGCCCGCCGACAGACACTCCTCGCGGTTGCCCTTCATCGCTTTCGCGGTGAGCGCGACGATCGGGCGCTCATAGCCGGCGCGGCGCAGGCGCGCGGTTGCTCCGTAGCCATCCAGCTCGGGCATATGCATGTCCATCAGGATCACGTCGAAGGGCCGGCCCGACTCGTCGGCCAAGAGCGCTCTCTCGACCGCCATCCGGCCGTTTCCGACCACCTCGACCTCGAACCCCCCGCGGGTCAGGAACGCCTTGATCAAGCGCTGGTTGTCGGGGCCGTCTTCCGCGAGAAGCACGTAGCCGCTGCCCAGCTCGGGGGCTTCCGCGAGCGCCTCCTTGCGCTGCGGGAGGTCGTCGGTCCGATCGTCGAGCAGGGCCACGTCGTCCAGCGAGCCAGTCTCGATGGTGACCAGGAAGCGGCTGCCACGCCCCTCTTCGCTCTGCACCGAGACCGTCCCGCCCAGGCTCTCGGCCAGGCGCTTCGAGATGGCCAGACCCAGCCCGGTGCCTCCGAACTCGCGCGTGGTCGAATTGTCGGCCTGCGCGAACGGGTCGAAGATCGTGGCAATCTGGTCGTAGCGCAGGCCGATTCCGGTATCGATCACCTCGAAGTGGATCTGGGGCGGCTCACCCGGGGCGCGCGTCGCGAGCCCCACCTCGAGCTTCACGCTACCGCGGCTGGTGAACTTGACGGCGTTGCCGACCAGATTGATCAGGATCTGGCGCAGCCGAGTGGGGTCGGTCTCGATCGTCTCTGGAGTCTTGCCCTTGTACTCGAGCGAGAACTCCAGGCCCTTCTCTCGCGCGCGCCCCGACATGAGCGCGACCAGGTCGTCCAGGATCTCCGCCAGCAGGCAGGACTCGCGTTCGATGCGCATCTTGCCGGCCTCGATCTTCGACAGATCCAGGATGTCGTTGATGATGTTCAGCAGGTGCTGCCCGTTGCGGCGAATCGTCTCGTTGTAGATTCTGCGCTCGTCATCGGCGACGCCGTCGTCGGTCAGCAGCTCGATGTAGCCCAGGATCGCGGTCATGGGCGTGCGGATCTCATGGCTCATATTCGCCAGAAACTCGGTCTTGGCGCGAGCGGCCGCCTCGATGCGCGCCTTCTCGCGCTTCAGCTCGTCGTTCCGGGCCTGGAGCTCGCGGTCGCGTTCGATGCGCCCCAGCAGTTCGTTGAAGTTGTCGACCAGGGCCCCCAGCTCATCGTCCGCAAACTTCTTGGCGCGGATCGAGGTGTCCTGGCTCGTGGCGAATTCACGAACGGTGTCCGCCAGGCTGATCAGCGGAACCGTGATCACGCGCTGCAGCAGGGAGGCCAGCGCATAGGTGAGCAACACGCAGACCAGCAACACAGCGATGGTCGCGATGATGTGCTGGCGGGCGATCGCATTCAACTTGGACAACTCGGCGTGCAGGTAGATCGTGCCGATCCGCAGGTCACCCTGCCGGATGTACCTCACGATCAGCAGCCCGTCGTCGCTGAACCCGACCTGGTCGGGAGGCGGTCGCGTGGGCGGGGCCGCTTCGGGGTGCTCCGCGCTCAGATAGGTCGCGACCAGGTGGCCCGAGGCGTTGTAGACCGCGGCGGCGGCCACGTCGTCGCTGGCGCGCAGCGCCTCCAATGACCGCCCGGCTGCGGCCCGGTCGTCGAAGGTGAGCTCCGAGGCGAGATTCTCAGCCAGCACCCGCGCCAGGGTCAGATGGCTCTCGAGCAGCTCCTGGCGCTGGTAGGAGAGGTCGTAGAGGACGAACGCGCTACAGGCGGCCAGCAGCCCCAGGCCGCTGGTCAGCAAGATGATCAGCCGCAGGCGCTGACGGATGGAAGCGCGTCGAAGCCCGGCCACTCTCCCCGTCCTGTTCGCAGTCGCAGTTGTCGATCACGCCCGCACCACGCGCGCGGACACCCTGCTCTGCATTCGGCAGCTCCGCGACCAGAGTGAAGAAGGGGCGCGGCTACGCGGGAGGACGGCCGCTAAGGTATGTAGACATGTTCGACCGGCTCCGAGAAGACATCGACGCCGTGCTGGAGCACGACGCGGCCGCGCGCAACCGGCTCGAGGTCCTCCTGTGCCACACGGCGCTGCACGCGATCGCGATCCACCGGCTCGCGCACCGGCTGCACGGGGCGGGGCTGCCGCTCCTGGCGCGCCTGCTCTCATCGCTGGCGCGCTTCTGGGCCGGGGTCGAGATCCATCCGGGCGCGCGCATCGGCCGGCGCTTCTTCATCGACCACGGCACCGGCGTGGTGATCGGCGAGACCGCTCGGATCGGGGACGACTGCGTGCTCTTCCACGGGGTCACGCTGGGCGGCACCGGGCGACACCGCGGCAAGCGTCATCCCACCCTGCACGACGGCGTGCTGATCGGGACCGGTGCGACCCTGCTCGGTCCGCTCACGGTGGGAGCCGGCAGCAAGATCGGAGCCGCCGCGTTCATCATCATGCGCGACGTGCCCGAAGACTGCACGGTCGTGGGCGCGCCCGCACGGATCGTGAAGCTCGCGGGCGAGCGTGTGGACCTGCCGCTCGAGCGCACCAAGGAACCAGAACCTAGCGGCTGAGCACCTCGCGAAGCCGCTCCAGCTCCAGCGGCTCCAGCCAGGCTTGCAGCGCTGCCGGGTCGGCCGTGCCCAGATCGGCTCCGCGCGCGAGCGAAGCCACGATCCGGTCGCCGAGCCGCAGCAGCAGCGGGCGCACGTCGGTCACGAGATCGAGCGGCGTCTGCGGTGCGGGGGCTCTGCGTTGCACTGCCTTGGCCAGCTCGATCTGCAGCGCGAAGACCCGGCGCAGCCAGGCTGGATCGAGTCCGGCTCGGCCTGCAACCCGCGCCGCGCGCTCCAGAACCGCGCGCTCGCGCGGCAGGTCCTCGATCGGGCGTTGCTTGGCACGCTTCCAGGCGGCCACGTGCGGCATCAGCGCCAGGCGCCGTGCCAGCAGGTCGACCAGGTGATCCGCCTCACCGCGCGGGGACGCGCCGCCGAGCCAGCGCGCGCGCAGCTCGCGCAGCGTGGGCTCCCGTTCGGCGAGCCACCCGTCGATGCGCGGACCGAGCTGCTCGACGCGCGGCGGCGCCACCCAGTACACCTTGCGCTCCGCACGCGGCTCGCAGCGCGCCTCGAGACCGGGCCTGCGGAAATCCGGCAGCTCGAAGCTGTCGGTGACCAGCGCGTCGATCTCTCCGCGCACCAGCCGCTCCGGCAACGAGCGGTTGTCGTCGAACGGAACGATCGTGGCCCCGCCGAAATGCGCGCGCGCCCACGTCTCGAGAAACCCGCCCCGGTTCACGCCGATCCGCTCGGGCTTGCCGCGGGCCGAAAGCAGGCACGGCCCGCCGGCGGCGACCGCGCGGGTCATGAAGCCCACGACCGCTCGCTCGGGCCGCCAGGTGATCCCGCTCATGGCCACGTCGAACTCGCCTGCGGCCAGCCGGGCCTGGAGTTCCGGCCAGCGGAACGGCACGAAGACCAGCTCCCTTCCCAGGTCCGCCACCATGCGGCGTGCCACCTCGAGATCGAAGCCGCGGCCCTCGTGCGAGAACGGGGCGTAGTCCTCGCTAGTGCCTACGCGCAGCGGCTCGGCCGCCGCTGCCCAGAGCGGCGCGCAAACCAAGGATACGAGCAGGAGACCGCGCATGCGCGAGTAGCATGCCCGAACCGCGCGCCCGGGTCCCGAACTGCGGAACCCGGCCGCTTTCTCCGGCATGAGGAGCCGGGCTGGCCGCTACAATGGGCGGCGGAGGAACCCGTAATGGCCGATCGAGACGCGAACCGCAGAAGCCGCGCCGTGACCCAAGGCGACGAGCGCATGCCGAACCGCGCGATGCTGCGTGCCGTGGGCTTTGGCGACGAGGACTTCGCCAAACCGATTGTCGGCGTGGCGAACGGCCAGAGCAATATCACGCCCTGCAACGACGGCCTGGGCGAGCTGTCCACGCGAGCGGCCCAGTCGATCCATGACGCCGGCGGCATGCCGCAGATGTTCGGGACGATCACCGTGAGCGATGGCATCTCGATGGGCACGGAAGGCATGAAGTGCTCGCTCGTGTCGCGCGAAGTGATCGCCGATTCGATCGAGACAGTGTGCCGCGCTCAAAGTCTGGACGGCGTGATCGCTGTCGGGGGCTGCGACAAGAACATGCCCGGCGCCTTGATCGCAATGGCGCGCCTCGACATCCCGGCGATCTTCGTCTACGGCGGCACCATCAAACCCGGCCACTGGGGGGGGCGCGATCTGACGGTCGTGAGCGCCTTCGAGGCCGTGGGCGAGTTCAACGCCGGCCGTATCGACCGGGACGAGCTCACCCAGGTCGAGCGCCATGCCTGTCCGGGCCGCGGCTCTTGCGGAGGC
>CAXMNF010000113.1:0-6625 GCA_964194645.1 uncultured Gammaproteobacteria bacterium | reverse complement strand
GTGACGCTCACCGGAGGCATGGCCTTCGCCGGGGGACCGCTCAACAACTTCGTGCTCCAAGCGCTGGTGCGCATGACCCAGGTGCTGCGCGCCGAGCCGGGCGCGACGGGCCTGGTGAGCGCAGTGAGCGGCATGCTCACCAAGCAGGGCGTAAGCCTCTGGGCGAGCCGCGCCCCCGAGGCTGGCTTCGCATGGCACGACGTGAGTGAAGCCTGCGCCCGCGACACCGGAACTGCGCAGCTATGCGACGCAGCGAAGGCCGAGGCGAGTGTTGCGAGCTGCACGGTGCTCTTCGAGAACGATCGTCCGGCGCGCACGCTCTTCGTGTGCGATCTCGACGACGGGCGGCACAGCTTGGCGACGTCGCGGGATCCCGCGCTCGCCGAGCAAGCGCAGCGCGAGGAATTGATCGGCCGGCGGCTGCGGCTGGCGGACGGGACCGCTGAACTCTCCTAGCCCATGATCCACGCCACCTGGAGCTGTCCCGCTAGCGGTACAGCGGGTTCGGGTGATCGAAGCGGCAGCCCGCGTCCCACTCCGAGCGCTGATTGCCGTGGGCGGGGATGCCGCTGGCATCCTTGATCATGCGGGCCATGTGCATCAGGTTCCAAGTCATGAACGTGGTGTTGCGGTTCGTGAACTCGTTCTCGGGACCGCCCGAGCCCGGATCCAGGTAGGACGGGCCCGGGCCGGCCTCACCCAGCCAGCCGGCGTCGGCTTGGGGCGGGATCACGTAGCCCAGGTGCTGGAGCGAGTACAGGATGTTCATCGCACAGTGCTTGGCGCCGTCCTCATTGCCGGTGATCAGGCAGCCGCCGACCCGTCCGTAGTAGGCGTACTGGCCGTGCTGGTTCAGGTCGCCCGATGTCGAGTAGAGCCGCTCGATCACCTGGGTGCAGACCGACGACTTCTCGCCGAGCCAGATGGGGCTCGTGAGCACCAGGATCTCGGCGGCCTTCACCTTCTCGTAGATCTCTGGCCAGTCGTCCTCGGGCCAGCCGTGCTCCTTCATGTCGCCGTACACGCCGAACGCCAGCTTGTGATCCACCGGGCGCAGCACTTCGACCGAGACGCCGTTCTTCTCCAGGATGGCCCGCGAGATGGCGATCAGGCCCTCGGTGTGGGAGAGCTCCGGGGAGGGCTTGAGGGTGCAGTTGACGAACAACGCGCGCAAGTCGGAGAAGTCCCAGCGACTCCCCTCACACTGATCGAGCTGACGTTTCGAAAGCGCCAAGGCATCCTCCGTGATGGGTGGGGCTAGCGCAGATTCTACGCTGCTGGCGAAAAGCTGTAGGATGTCTGCTCGCCGTAGGGGGATACCGCGATGACGCGAACGATCCGCTCCATGCCCGGGGGCCCGGACTTCCGACCGCCCGACGTCAACCCGCGCTCCGCCGGGCTGGTGATCCTGGCGCTGCTGGTGGCCCTTGCGCTGTGGAGCAGCATCTTCACCGTAGCGCCCGAAGAGGTGGGCGTGGTGCTCACCTTCGGCCGCTATTCGCGCCAGGTCGACCCGGGGCTCAACTTCAAGCTGCCCTACCCGATCGAGGTGGTCTCCAAGGTACCGGTGCAGCGCCAGCTCAAGGAGGAGTTCGGCTTCCGCACGCAGCGCGCCGCGGTGCGCTCGAGCTTCGTGGCGAGCCAGGAAGAGGCGCTGATGCTGACCGGCGACCTGAACGTGGCCGTGGTCGAGTGGACCACGCAGTTCCGGGTGAACGATCCGTTCAAGGCGCTGTTCCGCGTGCGGAATCCGATCGAGACCTTTCGGGACATGAACGAGGCAATCATGCGCACCGTGGTCGGAGACCGCAGCGTCAGCGAGGTGCTGACCATCGGGCGCCAGGAGATCGCCTCGGAAGTCGAGCTGCGCCTACAGGAACTCTGCGACCAGTACGAGCTGGGCCTGAAGATCGAGCAGGTCGTGCTGCAGGACGTGAACCCGCCCGACGAGGTGAAGCCCTCCTTCAACGAGGTGAACCAGGCTCAGCAGGAGCGCGAGAAGCTGATCAACGAGGCACGCACCGCCTTCAACCAGATCATCCCGAGGGCGCGCGGCGAGGCACACCAGACCATCGAGGAGGCCGAGGGCTACGCCACGGATCGCGTGAACCGCGCCGAGGGCGATGCCAAGCGCTTCCGCGCCCTAGTCCTCGCCTATCGCAAGGCCCCGGAGGTCACTCGCCGCCGCATCTACCTGGAGTCAATGCAACGGATCCTCCCGAGGGTGCGCCGCAGCATCGTGGTGGACGACGAGTTCAAGGGACTGGTGCCGCTACTCAACCTGGACGGGCCCCGCGCCACAGAGGTGAAGCCATGAGCCGCGTAATGATGGTCGTCCTCGGCGTGATCGGGTTGCTGGCGCTACTTGTCCTCTCCGGCGCGACCTACGTGGTCGACGAGACCGAGCAGATCGTGTTGACACAGTTCGGCTCGCCCGTCGGCGAACCCGTGACGACGCCCGGGCTGAAGCTGAAGCTGCCCTTCATCCAGACCGCGAACCGCTTCGAGAAGCGCTTCCTCGAGTGGGATGGCGACAGCAATCAGCTACCCACCAAAGACAAGCGCTTCATTCACGTGGACACCTACGCGCGCTGGCGGATCATCGATCCGCTCAAATTCTTCCAGCGGCTGCGCGACGAGCGGGGGGGCCAGTCCCGACTCGACGACATCCTGGACGGCGAGTCGCGCAACACCATCGCGAAGCACGACCTGATCGAGGTGGTGCGAAATACGAACCGCGAGTTTGCCGCGACCGAGGAGCTGGGGAGTGTCGGAGACGAGGCCCGCAAGAAGATCAAGTTCGGCCGGGGAGAACTGGAGAACGAAGTTCTCCGCAACGCCCAGGCGCGCACCTCCGACCTCGGCATAGAGATCCTCGACTTCCGCTTCAAGCGCATCAACTACGTCGAGGAAGTGCAGCGCGAGGTCTACGCGCGCATGATCTCGGAGCGCAAGAGGATCGCCGAGCAGTTCCGCGCCGAGGGCGCCGGCGAGGCGGCGCGCATCAACGGCGAGCGCGAGCGCGAGCTGCGCACCATCACGTCCGAAGCCTACCGTACGGCCCAGGAGATCAAGGGCGTGGCGGACGCATCGGCGGCCACCATCTATGCGCGGGCCTACAACCTGGACGCTGCCTTCTACCGGTTCACACGGAGCATGGAGGTGCTCGAGGAGACGATGGGGCCGGATACCGTGGTGCTGCTCGCCACCGACGGCGAATTGTTGCGCTTCCTGGAAAACTCGCGCTAGTCGGAGCAGGGCGCAGGCCCGCCTGCACATCGGGTCGCAGCCGAGTTCGCCCCGCGCCCCCGGCGCGTGTACCCTGGCGCCGATGGGTGAGGCCGATGTGGGGGGCCCGCCGGAGCTCGAGCCGGAGCTGCGGCAGCTAGAGACGGGGCTGCGGCGTCTGGGCTACGAGCAATTCAGGGCGGGCCAGCGCGAGGCAATCGAGACCTTGCTCGGGCGCGGCCGGCTGCTGCTCGTGGCGCCGACCGGGGGCGGCAAGAGCCTTGCCTACCAGCTGCCCGCCATCTTGCTCCCGGGCACGACCCTGGTCGTATCCCCGCTGATCGCGCTGATGCAGGACCAGGTGCAGGCCCTGCGCGCGCGCGGCGTGCGCGCCGAGTTCCTGGCTTCGACCGTGGCACCGGCGGAGACGGCACGCCGGTTGCGCAGCATCGAGAACGGCGAGCAGCAGATCGTCTACGTGGCGCCCGAGCGGCTGGTGCTGCCGGGCTTCCGCGAGCGGCTGCGCGCGCTGCGCTGCCCGCTGGTCGCCATCGACGAGGCGCACTGCATCAGCGAGTGGGGCCACGACTTCCGCCCCGAGTACCTGGAGATCGGCCGGCTGCTCGCTGAGTTTCCCGACGCGCGTGTGCTGGCATGCACGGCGACCGCCACACCACTGGTGCGCGACGAAATCCTGGCGCGGCTGGGACTGCCGCCCGATACGCCGCAGATCCTGCGCGGCTTCGCGCGGCCCAACCTGGTGCTGCGCGCCCGCGAAGTGGCGCACAAGCGCGAGCGCGACGGCGAAGTCGACCTGCTGCTCGAGGAGGCGCTTGGTGCTCCGGGAAAGCGGCGCGGCGCCGCGATCGTCTACGCACCGACCCGGCGCGCCAGCGAGGCCGAGGCCGCGCGACTCGCGGCGCGCGGCTGGCGGGCCGATGCCTACCACGCGGGCCTGGGCGGCGTGCAGCGCGAACGGGTGCAGACTGGATTTCTGTCGGGCGCACTAGACTTGGTCGTCGCCACCAACGCATTCGGAATGGGCATCGACCGCGCGGACGTGCGCGCGGTCGTGCACCTGGCGCCACCCGGCTCGATCGAGGCGTACTACCAGGAGGTGGGGCGCGCCGGGCGCGACGGAGAGCGCGCCTTCGGCCTGCTGCTGGTCGCCCCGGACGACCCGCCGCGGCGCCGCAGCCTGATCGCGCGCGACGCCGACGGGGGCGTCTTGCCGGCGGAGGTGGTCGAACACAAGTGGGCGCTCTACCTGGAGCTGCTGCGCTGGGCCGAGGGCGGCAGCTGCCGCCACGATGCGATCCTGCGCTACTTCGGCGACGAGGCCGAGACCCTGGCGGGCTGTGGGAGCTGCGATGTGTGTCAGCGTCTCGACGAGCCGGATCCGGCCAGCGCCGAAGAGGCCACGGAGATCGTGCGCAAGGCACTCTCGGGCGTGGCGCGGGTCTCCGGCCGCTTCGGGCTGCGCGCGGCGGTGCAGCTCTTGCGCGGCCAGACCGACACGCGCCTCGAACGCAGCGGACTGGACCGCTCCAGCACCTATGGGGTGCTGCGCGAGCGCGACGAGCAGTGGCTGGTGCGCCTGCTGCAACGCTGCGTCACGGCCGGCCTGGTGGGCTTCTCGGGCGACGAGCGCCCGGTCGTGCTGCTCATGCCCGAGGGACGCCAGGTGATGCGCGGCGAGCGGCCGCCGCGACTGCTGCTGCCGCCGGAACGCCCGCGGCGCGCCGCTCCGGGGCGCGCGGCGACACGCCGGCGCGCGCGGGCAGCGGCCGGCAGCGCAACAGCAACGGAGGACTGGGCGCCGGGCGACGAGGCCCTGTTCCAGGCGCTGCGCGAGCGCCGGCAAGAGTTGGCGCGCGACGAAGGCGTGCCCGCCTACGTCGTGGCCCACGACCGCACCCTGCGCGACGTGGCTCGGCAGCGGCCCAAGACCCCAGCAGAGCTCGAGCAGGCCCACGGCATGGGACCGGCCAAGGTGCGCCGCTTCGGCGAGGCGCTGCTGGCCGTGGTGCGCGAGCAGCGCTCGGCCTGAACGCCAGGCCCCGGCTCAGGCGACGGCGCGCAGCTCCAGGCGCCTCGGCCCGCGCACCATGAACGAATCGACCAGCTCGCGCTCGCCAGCGGCGCGCGCGAAGTTCGGCAGCTCGGGCGCTAGCGCCTCGAGCGCGGCGCGCGCCTCGAGCCGCGCGAGCGACGCACCCAGGCAGAAGTGCTTGCCGAAACCGAAGCCGAGGTGGCCGCGCACGTCGCGCTCCAGGTCGAAGCGATCGGGCTCCGGAAAGCGCCGCTCGTCGCGATTCGCCGAGCCGATCAGCACGGCCACGATCCCACCCTCGGGGATGCGCGTGCCCGCGATCTCGCAGTCGCGGGTGGCCTTGCGGAACACCTGCTGGATGGGCGCGTCGTAGCGCAGGGTCTCCTCCAGCGCCTGGGGCACCCGCTCGGGCTCGCGCGCCAGGCACTTCAGCGCCTCCGGGTGGTCGAGCAGCGCGCTCACCGCGTTGCCGATCAGGTTCGTAGTGGTCTCGTTCCCCGCGACCAGCAGCAGGATCACGAACTGCACGACCTCCCGGTTCGTGAGCGCCACGTCACCATCCTGTTCGGCGAGAATCGTGCTGATCAGGTCGTCGGTCGGCTCGGCGCGACGCGCGCGCGCGATGCGCTGGATGTAGCGGATCAGCCCGATCATGGCGTCCTGGAAGCGAGGATTGAAGGGGTCTTTGCGGCCTGGCCCGGACATGTTGGCGACGAACGCGTCGGACCAGCGCTTGAAGTCCTCGAGGCGGTCGGGCTCCACGCCCAGCAGCTCGGCGATGATCGAGACCGGCAGCGGGATCGCGACCTCTCTCATCACGTCAAAGCCCTCGCTCTTGCGCAGCCTGGCCATGCATGCCGCGACCCCGGCACGGACGCGCGGTTCGAGCGCCGCGATCTGGCGCGGTGTGAAGCCGCGGTTCACGATGTTGCGCATGCCCGTGTGCCGAGCGCCGTCCTCGGCGATCAGGTTGCGCGCGGTCGCGAACCCGCGCGGGTCGAGACGGGTCTGCACCAGCATGCGCACTACGAAGCGCAGCATCCCCCAGGAGAGCGGCGGCATGCCCTCGTTCCCCTGGTTCATCAGCATCGTGAACATCGCCCGGGACGAGAAGGCGTCGGGACTCTTCAGGACCGCCTGCACGTCGTCATAGCGCGACACGCACCAGATGCCGGAGCCGGGCGTCTGGTAAACGGGCGCTTCGTCGCGGAGCTTCCGATAGATCGGATAGGGGTTGCGCAGATCCTCGTAGCGGAGCGGATCGAACTGCATCGTCGTTCCTCCGTTCCACCCGGCAGCGCCAGACCCTAGCCGGGGCGGCTGCCCTCGTCCATAGTCCAGACC
>CAXMNF010000112.1:0-19313 GCA_964194645.1 uncultured Gammaproteobacteria bacterium | reverse complement strand
GGCGCGCCCTCGACGGCACGCTCGAGGACCGGCTCGAGGCGCTCTACGTCTCGCCGCTGCGCGCGCTCTCGCACGACATCCACAAGAATCTGGAGGTGCCCCTCGCCGAGATCCGCGAGGAGGCCGCGCGGCTCGGCCACGAGCTTCCCGAGCTGCGCGTCGCGGTGCGTACCGGGGATACGCCGCAGGCGGAACGCGCCGCCATGCTGCGCCGCCCGCCGCACCTGCTGGTCACCACCCCCGAATCGCTCTTCCTGATGCTCACGGCGGAGAAGAGCCGCGCGCTGCTCGAAAGCACGCGCACCCTGATCGTCGACGAGATCCACGCGTTGGCCCGCGACAAGCGCGGCTCGCACCTGGCGCTCTCGATCGCGCGGCTCGACGCGCTCTGCGCGGAGCGTCCGGCGCGCATCGGCCTTTCCGCCACGCAGCGTCCCATCGAGCTGATCGCAGGCTTCCTGGTCGGCAACGAGCGGGTCCGAGCGGACGGCACGCCCGACTGCGAGATCGTCGACCTCGGCCACCAGCGCGATCTGGATCTGGCCATCGAAGTGCCCTCGCAAGAAGACCTGGGCACGGTCGCCACGCACGAGCAGTGGGACGACCTCCAGGAGGGCATCGCCGCCGGGGTGCGCGCGCACCGCACCACCCTGATCTTCACGAACACGCGGCGGCTGGCCGAGCGCCTGGCGCACCAGCTCGGCGAGAAGCTCGGCCAGGAGCATGTGGCCGCGCACCACGGCAGCTTGTCGCGCGAGCGGCGGCTGGGCGTCGAGGCGCGGCTGCGCGAGGGCTCGCTGCGCGCCTTGGTGGCCACTGCCTCGCTGGAGCTGGGTATCGACATCGGCACCGTCGACCTGGTGTGCCAGGTGGGCTCACCGCGCGGCATCGCCACCTTCCTGCAGCGCGTGGGCCGCTCGGGGCACGCGCTCGGCCTGCTGCCCAAGGGGCGGCTCTGGCCGACCTCGCGCGACGAGCTGGCCGAGTGCGCGGCCCTGCTGCGGGCGGTGCGCGCCGGGCGGCTCGACGCGATCGCGCTGCCCCGAGCCCCGCTCGACATCCTGGCCCAGCAGATCGTGGCGGCCTGCGCCTCGGACGAGTGGGACGAGGACGAGCTCTTCGCGCTGGCGCGGCGTGCGGCCGGCTATGCAGCTCTCGAGCGCGCGGACTTCGACGATCTGCTCGAGATGCTGGCGCGTGGCATCGAGACGCCCCGGGGTCGCCGCGCCGCCTACCTGCACCGCGATCGCATCGCGCGCCGCGTGCGCGGCCGGCGCGGTGCACGCTTGGCGGCGCTCACCTCCGGCGGCGCGATTCCCGAGACGGGCGACTACCGCGTGGTGCTCGATCCGGAAGAGACCACGGTCGGGACCGTGAACGAGGACTGGGCGATCGAGAGCATGGCCGGCGACGTGTTCCTGCTCGGCACGCACAGCTGGCGGATTCGCCGCGTGGAGTCCGGGGTGGTCCGCGTGACCGATGCGCAGGGCGCGCCGCCCACCATCCCGTTCTGGCTTGGCGAGGCGCCGTCGCGCACGGCGGAGCTCTCGCAGGAAGTTTCGCGCCTGCGCAGCGACCTGGTGGCGGCGCTCGCGTCCGGCCAGGATCGGGCGCGCGCGCTGCTCGAGCATGAGTGCGCCTTGTCGCCGGACGGTGCGCGTCAGCTCTGCGACTACGTGCGTGTGCAGCTCGACTCGATGGGCCGGCTCCCGACCTGCGACGATCTGGTGGCGGAGCGTTTCTTCGACGAGGCGGGCGGCATGCAGCTCGTGGTCCACAGCCCGTATGGCGCGCGCGTCAACCGCGGCTTCGGTCTGGCGCTGCGCAAGCGCTTCTGCGGCTCGTTCAACATGGAGCTCCAGGCCGCGGCGACCGACGATGCGCTGGTGCTCTCGCTCGGCAGCCCGCAGACCTTCCCGCTCGAGTCCCTGCCGCGCTTCCTGTCCTCCAAGACCATCGAGGAGGTGCTCAGCCAGGCGCTGCTCGGCTCGCCGCTGTTCGCGGCGCGCTGGCGTTGGACCGCCAGCCGCTCGCTCGCGGTACTGCGCTGGCGTTCGGGCCGCCGCGTGCCCTTTCCCTTGCAGCGCATGCAGTCCGACGATCTGCTGGCCGCGGTGTTCCCGGAGCAGGCGGCCTGCCAGGAGAACGTGACCTACCCGATCGAGCTGCCCGACCACCCGCTGGTGCGCCAGACCATGGACGACTGCCTGCACGAGGCCGCGGACCTGCCGGCGCTGCGCAGCTTGCTTGAGCGCATCGAGTCGGGGGAGGTGCGCTTCCACGTGATGGACACGGTCGAGGCCACGCCCTTCGCGCACGAGATCCTGAACGCGAAGCCCTACGCGTTTCTCGACGACGCGCCGCTCGAAGAACGGCGCACGCGGGCCGTGTCGCTGCGCCACGTGCTGCCCGAAGAGGCGAAGGACCTCGGCCGGCTCGAGCCCGAGGCGATCGCGCGGGTGCGCTCCGAGGCGACGCCCGCGGTGCGCGATCCGGATGAGCTATGCGAACTGCTGGTGGACCTGGTGGCACTCGCCCCGGAGGATCCACTGGCCGCGCCCCATGCCGCAGCGCTCGTCGAGGCGGGTCGTGCCGCGACGGCCGAGCTGCCGAGCGGCGCGCGGCGCTTGTTCGCGCTGGAGCGCCTGGCCGAGCTGCGCCAGCTCTACCCGGATGCGCGCTGCCGGCCCGAGCCGCGCCTCCCGGCGCACCTGGAGACGCTCGAGGCAACGCGCGAAGAGGCGCTCGACGCCGCCGTGCGCGGTCACCTCGCGATCCTTGGTCCCACCACGCCCGACCAGCTCGCCGGGCGCCTGGCGTTGCCGGCTCTGGAACTCGAGGCGCCGCTGGCGCGCCTCGAAGGGCGCGGCATCGCCGTGCGCGGCGCGTTCGACCCGCTGCTGCTCGGTGTGCAGTTCTGCGACCGCAGCCTGCTGGCGCGCATCCACCGCTACACCTTGGTGCGCCTGCGCCGCGAGATCGAGCCGACAAGCGCCCGCGACTACCTGGCCTTCCTGTTGCGCTGGCAGCACCTGGCGCGCGACGCGCGTGCGCTCGGCGAGGGCGGGGCGCTCTCGGTGATCGAGCGGCTGGCGGGCTTCGAGGCGCCGGCCGCGGCCTGGGAGCCTGAGCTGCTGGCGGCGCGCATCGACGGGTATCGCCCGGAGCTGCTCGACGCACTCTGCCTGGGCGGGGCGGTCGCCTGGGGACGGCTCGGCGCACACTCACTCGAGTCGGGCGCGCAGCCCACCCGGGTCATGCCGATCTCCCTGTTCCCCCGCGCGGAGCTGGACTTGCTGCTGCACTGCACCGCGCTCGAGGCCGCAGCGGACGGGGCCGCGCTGCGCGGGCCCGCCCAGAAGATTCTCGGGCTGCTCGAGCAGCGTGGGGCCCTCTTCGCGCGAGAGATCGAGGCAGCCGGCATCGGTTTGCCCGTGCAGCTCGAGGAGGGGCTCCTCGAGCTGATCGCGCGCGGGCGGATCAGCTGCGACGGTTATGCGCCGCTGCGCCGCCTGCTGGCCGGGCGTTCGCGCGGCTCCCGGCGCCGCCCATTGCGTGGCGGCCGCCCGGCGCCGGTCGGCGTCTCGGCGGCCGAGGGTCGCTGGAGCCGCTTGCAACCGCACGACGGAGCCCCGGACCTGGAAACGCGGGCCGAGGCCACGGCCCTGCGCTTGCTGCGCCGCTACGGCGTGGTGTTCCGCGACGTGCTGGCGCGTGAATGGCTGCCGGACGGCTGGCGCCACGTGCACCGCGCCCTGCGCCGCCTGGAGGCGCGCGGCCTGGTGCGCGGCGGGCGCTTCGTGTCTGGCTTCATGGGCGAGCAGTTCGCGCTGCCCGAGGCGATCCCGCTGCTCCGCGCCGAACGGCGCGCGGGCCCTGGCAGCGACGAGCTGCGCGTATCGGCCTGCGACCCCCTGAACCTGGCCGGGATCCTGACGCCCGGCCCGCGCGTGCCGGCCGGGCACACGCGCTGGCTGATCTATCGGGGCGGGCTGCCGGTGGCCGTGATCGAGCGCGGGCGCCGCAGCGAGCTGCTGCCCGTGGCTGGGCTCGACCGGGCGCTCGCTTGATCGAGAGCTCGACCGGGCCCGGCTGGCTGCCGGTGGCGCTCGGCGACCTGGACCGGGTGCTGGTCGACCACGCCCACTGCGAGCGCAAGGCGGCCGCGACTGCGCTCTCGCTGGTGGGGAGCCATCCGGAGCACGAAATCCTTGTGCGCCGACTCTCCGCGCTGGCCATCGAGGAGCTGCGCCACTTCCGTGCGGTGTGCGAGCAGCTGCGCGAGCGCGGCCTGGCGCTCACACCCGACCGCGGCGACCCCTACGCGCGGGCGCTGCGTGCGCTGGTGCGGGGCACCCGTCGCGAACGACTGCTGGACCGGCTGCTGGTGGCCGGCCTGATCGAGGCGCGCTCCTGCGAGCGGTTGCGCCTGCTCGGCGAGCACCTCGACGACCCGACCCTGGCCGCGTTCTACCTCTCGCTCGCACAGGCGGAGGCCGGCCACGCGACCCTGTTTCGCGAGCTGGCCGCTGCGCTGCACCCGGAAGCGGAAGTCGAAGCGCGTCTCGGGACGCTGGCCCGCGAAGAGGCCCGGATCGTCGCAGCGCTACCGCTCGAGCCCCGCATCCACTAGCGCACCCGCGCGGGCGGCCACAAGTAGTAGAAGCCCGGTTCGAGCGGGCTCAGCTCGAAGGGCAGCAGGTCGATGTCGACCAGCTGCACAGTGCCGCCGCCGCTCTTCGTGTACACGTTGTCGCGGTACTCGTCGGGGCGCCGGTACACGACCAGCCGGGACTCGCTCACCCCGAGGCGCTGCTCGAGCGCCTCCACGGCCTGGTCGAGATGTCCGATCCGGTCCACCAGGCCCAGCTCCGCGGCCTGGCGAGCCGTGAAGATGCGGCCGTCCGCCAACTCGTCCACTCGCGCGGCGTCGAGCCCGGGGCGTCCATTTACCACGACCTCGCGGAAGCGCTCGTGCAGGTCATCGACGATGCCCTCGAAGTGGGTGCGCTCGTCGGGCCGCATCTTGCGCAGCGGCGAGCCGGAGTCCTTGAACAGGCCGCTCGTGAAGCTCTGGTCCTCGATCCCGAAGCGCTCCAGCAGTCCCGAGAGGTTGATGCCGGACATGATCACCCCGATCGAGCCGGTGATCGCGGTGGGATGGGCGATCACCTCGTCGCTGGCCATCGCCACGTAGTAGCCGCCCGAGGCGGCGATCCCGTCCAAGTACGCCACGACCGGGCGACCGGTCTTCTCCTTCCAGAGGAGCACCTCGTGGTGCAGCGTCTCGCTGGCGGATACGGTCCCGCCCGGGCTGTTCACGCGCAGCAGCACCGCGGCCACCCTGTCGTCCTTGGCCGCGCGGTCCAGGGCCTCTCGGGTGCGCGCCACCAGGCTCGGCCGGCTGATGCCGAGCGCTGAGCTGCGCTCGCCCTGGCTGATCATTCCACGGACCTCGATCATGGCGATCTTCGGCCCCGAGTCGCCCAACACGCGCTTCTCGCGCAGGGGCTCGGGTCCCCCGAAGGGCCCGAGGTTCATGACACAGCCGCTCAGCAGCAGGGCCGCCAGGCCCAGGACTCTCGAGACTCGCTTCATGGGATCTCCCGCGCGGGCCGGCCGCGTGGCTGGCAATGTAGCGCGGAGTCGTCGGCAGGGAGAGAGGCGCGCGGCAGCGCACGGAGCCGCTAGCGGGCGCGGACGGTCTTCCTCTTGTCGCGCCGATACTCGGCCCAGCGCTTCTTTGCCGCGCGTGAGATCGCGGCTCGGCCCTTGGGGCTCAGGCGCCGTGAGCCCGTCTTGCGCCGCGGGCTGCCGTTCGACGTCTGCTCGCTCGAAAGCTCCTTGAGGTCGTGCAGCTTGTTCCGAACGAGGTCCAGCTCCTTGCACAGTGCGGACTCTTCCTTGCGCAGTGCGCGAGCTGCCGCTTGGAGTGATCGTTGCCAACTCATCATTGCTCTCCTGTGTCGTCGGTCAGTCACGACTCACGGCTACCCTAACTCGCGGCGCGGCAGAATGTCGACGGGGTTTGGGCCGTCGAAGTGAGTTTTCTGACTGGGTGACCCGAGTTGCCAAGTGCGAAGACTGCTCACTCAAGTAACAGTGGCCGTTGATGAGTGACGGGCGGGCGTACTCAGCACCCGCGCCCGCGGAGGCTCCAGGTGATGCCTGGCGCCTCACGGTCTATCCTGCGCCGCGTGACTGGAATCACAATCGAAGACGAGCTACTGAGCGCGGTTTCGGCCGACGGCGCCGTGAACGTACGGGTGCTGGTCGCCTCGGAGCTGGTTCGCGAGGCCGCTCGCCGCCATGGCACCGCGCCGACCGCGAGCGCGGCGCTGGGCCGCAGCCTGATGGGCGCCGCATTGCTCGCGTCGGGCAAGGATTCGGCCGAGACCGTGCAGCTGCAGTTCCGCGGCGACGGCGTGCTCGGACCGGTGACGGCGATCGCCGACGGGTCGGGATGCGTGCGCGGCTACGTGCACGACCCGAGCGCCCACCCGCCGCCGCGCGACGGGAAGCTCGATGTCGGTCGCGCGGTCGGCCAGGGCGTCCTCGCGGTGGTGCGTTACCACCCGTCGTGGCGAGAGCCCTACAGCGGCGTTGTG
Source organism: uncultured Gammaproteobacteria bacterium (assembly GCA_964194645.1). Classification (GTDB taxonomy): domain Bacteria; phylum Myxococcota_A; class UBA9160; order SZUA-336; family SZUA-336; genus CAXMNF01. The sequence continues at coordinate 12,705 of CAXMNF010000112.1, read as the reverse complement.
CCACTCGTGTCCGGTGAGATCGCGGAGGACATCGCGCACTACCTCGAGGCGAGCGAGCAGACCGCCGCCGCGCTGGCGCTGGGCGTATTCGTGGCCGCCCCGGGCGATGTCGCTGTGGCTGGCGGCTACCTGGTCGAGGCGCTGCCGGGTGCGCACGAGCACTCACTTGCGCATCTGGCCCGAACCGTGCGAAGCCTGCCCAGCCCGACGGAACTGCTGCGCCAGGGCCTCGGTGCGCGCGAACTGCTCGAGCGCTTGTTCGACGGACTGGGGAGGGGAGAGCTGCACCGCAGCCAGCCGCGCTTCTTCTGCGCGTGCAGTCGCGACCGGATCCTGCGGGCGGTCGTCCTGCTGGGCCGCGAGGAGGCCCGCGTCATCGCGCACGGGGACGAGGAGCTCGAGGTGCGCTGCGAGTTTTGCGCCACGTCGTACCGGCTGGCGCCGGACGAGCTGGGCGCCCTGCTGCCGGACGGCTGAGGCTGGCCGGTCTCTAGTCGCTCGTCGGCTCGCTGCGGCGCACGCGGCGCCGCCTGGCGAAGGTCTCGCGCACCAGGTCGGCTTCTTCCTGCTCGTGCGCGCGGTAGGAGCCCCCGGCCGGGCTGGCCGCCTCGGGCCGCCCTGCATAGCGCAGGCGCGCACGCGCGGGTAGCACGCGGCGCAGGCGGTCCTCGACGAACGACCAGGCGCCCATGTTCCAGGGCTCTTCCTGGGCCCAGACGAAGTCGCGGCTGGGGTAGCGCACGAGTGTCTCGCGCAGCGCCTCGAACGGGAACGGGTGGATCTGCTCGAGCCGCAGCAGGGCCACGTCGTCGAAAGCGCTGTCTTGGCGCGCCGCGAGCAAGGTGTAGTAGACCTTGCCGCTGCACAGCACCACGCGGCGCGTCGTCTCGCGGCGGGCCGGGTCATCCGCGAACTGCGGATCGTCGAGCAGTTCCTGGAACGATCCGGCGGCCAGGTCGGCTGGTGTCGACGTGGCGCGCGGGTTGCGCAGCAGGCTCTTCGGCGACATGACCACGAGCGGCTTGCGGAACGTGCGGCGCACCTGCCGGCGCAGCAGGTGGAAGATCTGGGCGGGCGTCGTCGGATTGCACACCTGGATGTTGTCGGCGGCGCAGAGCTGCAGGAAGCGCTCGAGGCGCGCGCTGGAGTGTTCCGGCCCCTGTCCTTCGTAGCCATGCGGGAGCAGCATCACCAGGCCGCAGGAACGGTTCCACTTCTGCTCGGAGCTGGTGATGAACTGGTCGATGATCACCTGCGCACCGTTTGCGAAGTCGCCGTACTGCGCCTCCCAGATCACCAGGCGGCTGGGATCTACGGTGCTGTACCCGTACTCGAAGCCGAGCACGGCGGCCTCGGAGAGCAGGCTGTTCGCCACGATGAACTGCGCGCCGTCGCGAGCCAGGCGGCCGAGCGGCAGGTACTCGTCGCCGTTCTCCACGTCGTGCAGCACCGCGTTGCGATGGCCGAAGGTGCCGCGCTCCACGTCCTGTCCGGTCATGCGCACGGTGGAGCCCTCGAGTAGCAGCGAGCCGATCGCGAGCGCCTCGGCGGTCCCCCAGTCGAGCGGCCGGTCGCCGGCGATCGCGCTCCTCCGTTGCTCGGCGAGCCGCTTCATCTTGGGATGCGGGTGGAAGGAGTCGGGCCAGGCAACCAGCGCGTCCCCGATCTCGCTCAGCCGCTCGCGCGCCACGCCCGTGTCGAGCGGCGCTTCGCCGTGGCCGTTCGAGGTTTCGCGGCCGCTCCACAGCCCGTGGTAGCCCTCGGCGCCCTCCAGGCGGATCTGGTTCTTGCTGGCCTCGAAGGCGGCTTCGAGCCGCTCGCGCTGCGCTCCTTCCAGCTTGGCGACGCTGGGCCCGTCCACGGCGCCCTCGCCGACCAGGCGCTCCACGTAGCGCTGGCCGACCCGGGCGTGCGACTCGATCTGCTGGTAGAGCAGCGGCTGGGTGAGCGAGGGGTCGTCGCCTTCGTTGTGGCCGTAGCGCCGGTAGCACACCAGGTCGATGATCACGTCCTCCTGGAAACGCTGGCGGAAGGCGATCGCCAGACGCGCGGCGTGCGCGCAGGCCTCGGGATCGTCGGCGTTCACGTGGAAGATCGGGGCCTGGATAGGCTTGGCCATGTCGCTCGGGTGGCGGGTGAAGCGGTAGTCCTCGGGGTCTGTCGTGAAGGCGATCTGGTTGTTCACGATGATGTGCACCGTGCCGCCCGTCCAGTAGGTGTCGAGCTCGGACATCACGAGCGTCTCCGCGACCAGGCCCTGGCCCATGAAGGCGGCGTCGCCGTGGATCAGCAACGGGATCACCTCGCTGCGCTCGCTGTCGCCGCGCAGATTCTGCTTGCAGCGCACGATACCCTCGACCACCGGGTTCACGGCCTCGAGGTGGCTCGGGTTCGGCTGGAGCGACAGGTGGATGGGCCGGCCGCAGCGCGCGTCGCGGTCGGCCGAGTAGCCGCGGTGATAACGCACGTCGCCAGTGCCCTGCGCGCCCGCCGGGATCAGCCCCTGCTGGAACTCGGACATCAGCGCCTGGTAGGGCATGCCCATCACGTGGCCCAGCACGTTCAGCCGACCTCGGTGAGCCATGCCGATCACCAATTCCTCGGCGCCGAGCTGCGCCGCGTCCTCGACGATCAGATCGAGCATCGGGATCAGCGCCTCGCCGCCCTCGATCGAGAAGCGCTTCTGGCCCAGGAAGCGTTTGTGCAGGAACTGCTCGAAGCGCTCGGCGGCCATGATCTGCGCCAGGATGCGCACGCGCTCTTCGGTCGGGACGCCCGGATGGTTGCGGGTCGGCTCCATCTGCTCGATCAGCCAGTCGCGACGCTCCTTGTCGCGGATCTCCATGAACTCGACCGCGAAGGTGCCGCAGTACGTCAGCTGAAGCGCCTCGATCAGCTCGCGTGGGGTGGCCCGCTCCAGGGCCTGGAAGCCCCCGCAAGGTCCCGGGATGTCGAGGTTCGCGTCGTGGAAGCCGAAGCGCGTCCAGTCGAGTAGCGGGTGCGACTCGGGGCTGCGGCCCAGTGGATCGAGCCGCGCCACCAGGTGCCCGAGCGAGCGGTACGCGTCGACCAGGCCGAAGACGCCGACCCCCGCCTCGCGCTGACTGGCCGGGTGCTGGGCCTTGCTCGGCACAGGTGCTCGCGCGGCGGCTGGCGCGCTGTCTGTCGAAGCAGCGCCGTCTGTCGAAACAGCGCCGTCTGTCGAGGCAGCGTCGTTCGTGCGGCCGTTCCCGTTGCGGCCGAGCAGGCCCTCGAAGAGCTGGCGCCAGCTGCCGGGCACCGGTTCGCGCCCGGACAGCCAGTCCTCGAACAAACCCTCGACGTAGGCGCCGTTCTCGCCGCTCATCAGGGTGGCAAGCTCGACCTCCGAGAGCCGGCTCGCCTCGCTCGGGGGATCCTTCTGCACCGTTCGGGCTCCTCGTCTCTTCAGCGGGCGCGGGAGAAGGTAACGCCCGGGAAGGCCTGTGCCCTTCTCGTATCGACCCGCGGGCGCGCGCGGTGTAGGGGGACGGGGGACCATCCGGCTGCTAGCTTGCGCCCGCATGCGCTATCGGGCACTGCCGGGCTTCCGGGACTTCTACCCGGAGGAGATGGCCACGCGGCGCTGGGTCGAACGCGCCTGGCACCGGGCCTCGCGGGAGGCGGGCTTCGCCGAGATCGACGGGCCCGTGCTGGAGCCCCTCGAGCTGCTGACCGCGAAATCGGGTGACGAGATCACGCAGCAGCTCTACGTGTTCTCCGACAAGGGTGACCGGCAGGTGGCGCTGCGTCCCGAGATGACGCCAACCCTGGCGCGCATGGTGGGCGCGCGGGCCGGAGCGCTCCCCAAACCGATCAAGTGGTACAGCGTTCCCCAGTTCTTCCGCTACGAGAAGCCGCAGCGGGGGCGGGGCCGTGAGTTCATCCAGTGGAACGTCGATGTTGTGGGGAGCGCCGAGCCCGCGGCCGACGCCGAGGCGATCGCCGTGGCCCTGCGCGCGCTCGAGATCCTGGGCGTTGGCGCCGCTGACGTCGTTCTGCGCCTGAACGACCGCAGCTTCGTGAGCCGTCTGCTGCGCGGGTTGGACATCGGCGAAGCCGAGGAGCTGCAGGTGCTGGCCTGCGTCGACAAGCTCGAGCGGGACGAGCGGGCTGCCGAGCGGCTCGCCGAGCTACTCGGAGAGCCGCGCGCGGCCGAGATTCGCGGCTGGTGCCAGCGCTTTCCGGCCGAGCGCGCAGACGAGCTGGGGCCGCTGCTCGAGGCGCTTGCCGACTTCGGGTTGAGCCCTTGGGTCGAGCCGGCCTTCGCTGTAGTGCGCGGCCTGGCCTACTACACCGGTCCCGTCTGGGAGATCTTCGACCGCGGCCGGAAGCTGCGCGCCGTGGCGGGTGGGGGCCGTTACGACCGGCTGATCGCCGAGCTGGGCGGCCCGCCGCTCGAGGCGCTTGGCTTCGGCATGGGGGACATGGTGCTCGGCGAGCTCTTGCGCGACCTGGGACGCCTGCCCGAGCCGCCGCCCCGCGCGGACGTCTTCGTGGTGCCGATCGGCGCCGAGATGCTGAGCGCGGCCCGCCAGGTGCTGGCGCGACTGCGCCAGCGCGGGCTCTCCGCCGATAGCCCGTACACGGCGCTGCGCGTGGGGCGCGCCTTGAAGGCGGCCGACGCAGCAGGGGCGCGCCGCGCAGTGCTGGTGGGTGCCGACGAATGGGCCGACGGCTGTGTGCGCGTGAAGGAACTCGCGTCCGGCGACGAGCGGATCGTGCCGCTCGACGAGCTCGACTGACGGCTACTCCGCGGGCGCTCCCATCGCGTGGTAGCCCTTGTCCACGTAGACCGTGCTGCCGGTAATGCCCGACGCCAGCGGGCTGGCGAGGAAGGCGGCGGTGGCGCCCACCTCTTCGGCGTCGAGCGCAACGGGCAGCGGCGAGTTCCGGCGCACGTGGTCGATCATCGTGCCGATGAAGCCGATCGCCGATGCCGCGCGTGACGCCCAGGGCCCGGCCGAGATGCAGTTCACGCGGGCCCCGTAGCGCCGCCCAGCTTCGTAGGCGAGCACGCGCGTGTCGGATTCGAGCGCCGCCTTGGCCGACGACATGCCGCCCCCGTAGCCGGGCACCACGCGCTCCGAGGCCAGATAGGTCAGCGACAGGAACGAGCCGCTCGGGCGCAGCAGCGGTCCGAAGCGCTGCACGAGCGCCACGAACGAGTAGGCGCTGGCAGAGAGGGCGCCCAGGTAGCCGGCGCGGCTGGTCTCGAGCAGCGGGTTCTTGACCTCCGGGCCATTCGCGATGCTGTGCACCACGATGTCGAGCGGCTGCTCGCCGAAGTCGCCGCACAGCTGGTTGGCCACCCCCTGGATGGTGAAGTCGCCGTGCGACTTGTAGCGGCGGTGCTCGCGCACCTCGCTGGGCACCGCGTCGAGCGTATCGTACTCGGCGTCGAGCGCATAGATCCGCTCGAAGCGCAGCTCGCCGCCCCCGGCCAGCTTCAACGAGTCCGCGATCTTTCCGCGCTCCAGGAGCTTCGTGAAGATGCCGTAGGCCGGCGGCCAGGTGCCGACGCAGATTTCCGCGCCGGCCTCGGCCAACTGCTTCGCGATTGCGAAGCCGAAGCCGCCGTCGTCGGCGACTCCAGCCACGAACGCGCGCTTTCCCGAGAGGTCGATTCCGAGCATGCGCGCATTGTACCGGACCGGGTAAGATGGAGCCGAACCGCCGGGAGAGCCGATGTCACGCCGCGATCAGATTCGCATGAGCGACGCCGAGATCCGCTCGTTCCTGGACGAGCGCAAGACCCTGATCCTCACCTCGAACGGACCGGGTGGCTTCCCCCATCCGATGCCGATGTGGTACGTGCTCGAGTCCGACGGGGCGATCCGCATGACGACCTACGCGCGCAGCCAGAAGGTCGCGAATCTGCGCCGGGACCCGCGCGTCGCGCTGCTCGCCGAGTCCGGCACCGAGTACCAGGAGCTGCGCGGCGTGCTCTTCTATGGTCAGGCGGAGCTGATCGACGACACGGAGCAGGTGATCGACACCCTGCTCGCCGCAGCCGGGAATCCGGGGCAGGACGCCGACGCGGAGCAGCAGCAGGCGATTCGCGAGGGCATGCGGAAGAACGCCAGCAAGCGCGTCGTCATCCGGGTGAAGCCCGAGCGCGTGGTCTCCTGGAATCACGCCAAGCTCGGGGGCGTCTACTAGCGCGCACTGTCCTGGGCGCTGCGTTCCCTCGCGCAGCGCGATCCCGCGGCAGTTCGGGTCTTCGTCGAGCGGCACGCGCAGCGCCTGGCCGCGCGCGTGCGGCGCGAGGTCGCGAACAAGCTCGACACCGGTCTCAAGAACCCGGCCGGGGGCCGCTCGGCTACCAGGCGCTCCAGCCGCCGTCCACGGGCAGGATCACGCCGGTGACGAACGACGCGGGACAGTTGCGCGACGCCGCCGGCCCCGCCCTTAGCCAGCGCGCGGGCCACCTCGGATCCCAGGCCGCTCGAGGCGCCGGTCACCAGGGCCGCCCAGCCCGAACAGCTCGTCTAGATGCCCAATATGGTCAGGCAGAGTACCCTAGGGGATGGCCGGGCTGCGCAAGGAGGCGTTCCGGTCCGGGCAAGGGTGGTACCGATGCCGAGCGACGCTCCGACACGCAGGCGGAAGCTCGCCGCCATTCTCATGGCGGACGTGTCGGGCTTCAGCGCGATGATGGGCCGGGACGAAGAGCGCACCACCGAGCTGATCCAGGACTTCCATCTGCGCGTCCGCGGGCTGGTCGAGAAGGACGAGGGGCGAGTCGTGGACACAGCGGGCGACTCGGTGTTCGGTTCGTTCGACAGCGTGGTGAACGCGGTGCGCTGCGCGCAGGCGATCCAGGAAGGCCAGGCGGAGCGCAACGGCTCCGCCCCGCCCGGTGAGCGCATCACCACCCGGATCGGCGTACACCTGGGCGACGTGATCGTCGAGGACCAGCGCGTCTACGGCGACGGGGTCAACATCGCGGCACGCCTCGAACAGCTGGCCGAGCCGGGCGGCATCTGCGTGTCCGAGGCGGTCTACCAGCAGATCCAGAACAAGCTCGACCTGGACTTCCGCGACCTCGGCGTGCGCGCGCTCAAGAACATCCAGCAGCCGGTGCGGCTCTACGGATTGCCGCCGCTGGAGCGCGAGCGGCCCCAGCTCGAGTTCCAGACCCGCGCGCAGCCGCCCGTCCGCGCGCAGCCCCGCACCGAGCTGGCCGGGCCGCTGCAGGCGGTGGTGCGGCACATCCCGCCGGATTCACCGATCCGGGTCTGGTACGAGGAGATCTTGCGCGCGGGCATCCTGTTGCCGGTCCTGGCCGGCGCCGCATTGCTGGTCTCCGAGATTCTGCTGCTCCCCTCGGGAGGGGTCTTGCCGACGCTGGGTGCGGCGCTGCTGGGCACCACCTTGGGTACGGTCTGGACCCGTCTCAGCGGCAAGCGCGGCAACCGTCTGATCGCGCTCGGCATCGGCATCGCGTCGGGCGCACTCCTGACCGGCTGGAGTTCCGCCACGAACGCGCTCTTCGTATTGGCCGGCCTGGCCGTGGCCGCTTCGGGTGTCTCGATGAACGTGACGCCCCAAGCGCCGCCCAGGGAGCGGCGCGGGCGTCGCCGCCGCAAGCGCCGGCCGCGTGTGCGAATCGGCGACGCTTCGCGCAGGCGCTAGCCGGACGGCTCGTCCAGGCGGGCGTAGCGCGCCAGGAGCAGCAGGTCGTAGACGATCTTGAGTGCGCCCGCGATCAGCAGCGGCCAGCCGAAGCTCGAGCGCGCCAACAGCGCGCCGGCGAGCAGCGGCGACAGGGCGGTCGCCAGGCTGCGCGGGACATTCGTGACCCCGGCCGCCGCCGCGCGCTCCTCGGGCGGCACGACTGCCATCACGTAGGCTTGCCGCGCCGGCACGTCCATCTGCGACAGGGCCGCACGCAGCAGCAGGAAGCAGATCGCGCCAGCGGCGCTTGGCATGAACGCGGCGAGCACCAGGAACAGGTTTGCGGGAAGGTGCGTGTAGACCATCGTGCGGATCAGGCCGAAGCGCGCCGCCAGCAGCGGCGAGACGAGCTGCGAGACGGCGGAGAGTAGCCCGGCGGCGAAGAACACCGCTCCGGCCGTGGCCGGCTCGAGCGCGAAGCGCTGAAACAGCCAGAGCACCAGCAGCGACTGCACCACGAAGCCGCCGCCGAACGAGTCCAGACTGAAGAGCGCCGCGAGACCGAGCACCGTGCGCCGCGAGCGTTGCAGCGGCGCAGCCGGCGGGCGCGGCGCCCGGGCGCGCGGAGTGGCCGACAGGTAGAGCAGCGCGATTGCGAAGGCGGTGGCGGTGTACACCAGGAAGCCGGCGCGCAGCGCCGTGAGCGGCGCCACGCCGAGCGCCCCGGCTGCCAGGTCGGGCAGGCCGCTGGCGCCCGCGCCGAACGCCCCGAGCAGCGCGCCGGCCAGGTTGTAGCGCGCGAACAGGGTGGTGCGTGCGGGCCCCGGCACGGCGTCGGCCAGGGCGGCCTGCTCGGTGGGCAGGAACACCGACACGTCGCCCGACGACGGGTTCAAGGTGCCCGCGAAGGCCACCACGAGCAGCGGCCAGAAATCGCCGAGCGCCGCGAAGCCGAGGCCCGTGGCGAACATCAGCGCGCTGGCGCCGAGCAGCACGCGGCGCGGTTCGAGCCGGTCGGAGACCAGACCCACTGCAAGTGTGAGCAGCGCGGAACCGAGCAGGGTCGCGGTCACGATCGCGCCGATCTCAAAGGGCGTGAAGCCGAGCGCCGTCAGGTAGACCGCGAGCAGCACGCTCACGAAGCCGTCCGCGAAGCCGCGCAGCGCGCGGGCGGTCACCAGCCGCGCGGGGCTCAGCCGGAACCCCTAGCCGCGGAAGCCCGGCGCCAGTTCGCGCGTCGCCTCGCGCGGATCGCGGTCGCTGGGCAGGAGCGCCAGCGCGGGTGTATCGAGCCCGTTCTCCACGTAGCGTTGTACGTGCTCGCGGCACGCGGCTGGCGAGCCGTGGACGATCAGCTCGTCGATCAGGTGCTCCGGAATCGCCTCGAGCGCGGCCTTGCGGTCGCCGGACTGCCAGGCCTTCCACATCGGTCCGAGCTCGTCGCCACGGCCCAGCCACTCGTGGAACGCCGCGTAGACCGGCACGTTCAGGTAGGTCGCGATGGCGCGGCGCGCCACGGCCTGTACCAGGTCCTTGTTCTCGGTGGGCAGCACGAAGATCCGGGCGACCAGCTCCTTGTCTTCTCCAAACTCCCGCACGTACGGGGCCACGCTCTTGACGTCGTCGGCCGACAGCCAGTTCAGGATGGCGCCGTCGCTCTCGCGCCCGGCCAGGCGCAGCATCCCCTGGCGCAGCGCGGCGATCATGATCCGCGGCTGTACGGCCGGCACGCGCCCCAACCGGAAGCCGCGCACCGAAAACGTCTCGTATTCCTCGGTCACCTTCTCGCCGGCGAGCGCCCGCTTCAGGAAGCGCACGGTGTCGCGCACGCGCTGATACGGCTTCTCGAAGGGGATGTCGTTCCAGCGCCCGACGATTACGTCGGACGACGAGCCGATGCCGATCACGGCGCGTCCGGGAGCGGCTTCGGCGAACGAGGAGACGCAGCTCGCCAGGGTGCCGGGCCCGCGCGTGTACGCAGGGATGATGGCGGTGCCCACCCGGGCCGCGGGCGCCCAGGTCGCGGCGAGGATCAGCGGCGTGAAGCCGTCGGCGCCGCCCGACTCGGCCGACCAGAAGTCGGTGTAGCCCAGGTCGGCGAGCTCCTTGATCCAGTCCTCTTGTTCGAGCAGCGGCACGCCGTCGAACGGCACGGTCATTCCGTAGCGCTTCACGCGCCGATCATACCCGGATGCGCCGGTCCAGGTGCAGGAAGCCCGCTGCCGAAATCGTGGACAGGACGAGCGCCAGGCCGAACACGTGGCCGCCGATGCCCGGCAGTGCGGGAGGCTGCCAGCCGGTGAGGGGCAGCGGGCCGGGGCTCCAGCCCAGGTAGAGCAGCATGCCCAGGAATGGCGCGAAGGCCCCGCGCAGGCCGGTCAACGTGACGTGCGCCCCCATGTAGGTGGCCAGGTCGCGTTGGTTCGAGAAGTCGTTGTGCCCCAGCTGCCAGGCCAGTCCGCCGCCGCCGCGCGCCAGGCCGAGCACTACGCGCCCCGCCGCGAGCAGCGCGAGCGAACCCTGCAGCGCACCGAGCCAAATCAGTCCCTGTGAGACCAGCCAGAAGCCACTCTGCCGCGTGCGAAAGCGCGCCACGTGCACCCGGTCGATGTAGACCGCCCAGAGCGGAATGGTCAGCACCGAGAGCAGCAGCGGGATCACCATGGTGATCGAGATGCTCACCATGTAGCCCGCCCCGAGCTCCCGCGAGACCAGGTAGACGAGCGGCGCCTCGATCATCATGTTCGAGGTGCCCAGCAGGAACTGGCAGCCCTGGTAGCGGGCGAAATTTCCGTCGCTGCGCAGGATCGCGAGTATGCCCCGCGGGCGGCCCGCAGGGCTGCCGTCGGCCTCCGGGCTGCCGAGCTCCAGCGCGAGTTGCTGCTCTTCACCCAGATGCGGCACGCGCGCGAACGCGATCACACCGAAGAGCGCGAGCAGGGCGCTGCCGGCGTACATCAGCCGGAAGCTCTCCGGGTTCGCGTCCAGCGCGCGGCTCGCGACGAGAGAGGACACCGTCATGGTGAGCGTGGTCAGGATCTGCAGGCGGCCGGTGAGGCGCGCGCGCGCGTGGCGCGGGTAGTTCAGGCTCCACACGGTGCTCCGCACGGTGATCGCGCCCGACAACAGCAGCCGGGCCGCGATCATCGCGCCGACCAGCACGGCGGCGCCGGCCGGGCCCGGCGGCGCCAGGGCAATCGCGCCGACCAGCGCGACAATGGCCGCCTGCAGGGCCGTGATGAACGGCACCTTGCGCCGCCCGCGCGCCAGGCGCGCCCAGAAGAAGCTCGACAGGTTGGCGAACATGGGCGCCGCCGTGATGACCGCGAGGACCGCCGGGTGCACGTGGTAGACCTTGTCGGCGAGCACGCCCACGAAGCCGCCCTCGAGCAGCGCGAGCGCGGCCGGCAGAGTCACTTCGGTGATCCGCTCGCGCCGGTAGCCGGTGAGCGCGCGCCGGTCGATCTCCGGGCGTTCGAGCAGCCAGCGCGCCGCGCGCACTACGGCTCGACTTGCGGCTTCTCCTCGCCGAGCCAGAGCGGAGAGCGGGAGAGGTCGATGAAACGCCGCTCGTCCTCGAGCAGTTCTTGTCCGGCGGCCTGGCCCTCGGGCGTCTCCAAGGCCGCGACCAGGTTCTCGCGGGTGAGCCACCAGAGCTCCGCCACGCCGTCGTACTCCTCGGGTCCGCCGCGCGAGACGCGCAATGCCGTGCTGATCTCGTCGTCCGTGGTGTGGACCTGGACGTAGCGGTGGATGCGCAGTGCTGCCGCGTTCTTGCGCACCAGCGGCGCGTGGTTCTCGAGCCAGTAGCGCTGGAACTCCTCGCGCGACAACTCGGGCAGGCGGCGCAGCGTGAACACGAGCTTCAGCATGGGGTCGAGCATATCGCAATCCTGCTAAGATCCGCGCTCTGCTCTGGAGGCCCGAATGCGCATCCGCAGCGCGCGACTCGCCGCGCTGGTCCTGGCGAGCCTGCTGGCCGCCCCGTCCGCGGTCGCCCGTGTCGTGCTGGTGGGCGTCGACGGCGGTTCCTGGAACCTGCTCGATCCCCGGATGGCCTCGGGCGAGCTGCCCCACCTGGCCGCACTCGCCCGGCGCGGGGTCACCGGCGCGCTCGCCAGTGTTCGTCCGGTGAGCTCGCCAACTGTCTGGACCAGCATTGCGACGGGGCGCGAGCCAGGGGCGCACGGCATCCGAAACTTCTACACGACCGCGGCCGACGTGCGCGTGCCGACCGTCTGGGAGCGGCTCGCGGCGCAGGGGCTGCGCGTGGGCCTGTACGACTACCTGGTGACCTGGCCACCGCGCGCGCTGCCGGGCGGCTTCGTAATCCCCGGCTGGTTGCGGCGCGACCCGGCCACGGCGCCGGCCGACGTATTCGAGGGCGCCGGCCTCACGCCCTACGCCTACTCGATGGACGGCGTGCGGACGCCCACCGAGTTCCTCGAAAACTGCCGCCGCGAGCTGGCCCAGAAGCCGGGGCGCTTCGTGCGCCTGCTGGAACACTACGATCCAGACGTTGCCGCGGTCACTTTCTACTCGATCGACGCCTCATCGCACCGCTTCTGGGACGACAGCTTCCCGGAGGACTTCGCGCCGGGCGAGGGCAAGCCCGATTCGCGCTACCGCGACGTGCTGCCCGAGATGCTGCGCGGAGTAGACGCCGCGATCGGCCGGATCGCGGCCTCGCTCGGGCCCGACGACACCTTGCTTGTCGCCTCGGACCACGGGTTCTTCGCCGGGGACGGCGTGCGGCGGGTCTGGCAGACCGAGGTCGACGCCTGGGTCGAGCGCGCCGGACTGGTGCCGGAACGGGACGGCTTCGAGATCGCCACCGGCTTCGCTTTCGTGATCTTCCGGGTGCTGCCGGGCGCCTTCGCCGAGCGCGAGGCGACGACCGTGCGCCTGGCGGAGTTGATCGAGTCGGCGCGAAGTCCCGCCGGCGAGGCGCTCTTCACCGTGGAGCTGCTGGATCGCGCCGCGCGGCCGCCCGGCGCCGAGCGGCCGCTGGCCGCCCGGCTGCGCCAGCTCGCGGTGCGACTCTACCTCTGGTGGCGGGACGTCGCG
>CAXMNF010000111.1:0-5061 GCA_964194645.1 uncultured Gammaproteobacteria bacterium | reverse complement strand
GGCCCGGGTCGCGGCCGGCCTGGCGGTGCTGGTGGCGGGCTACTTCGGGATCAATCCGCCCGGCTTCGTGGCCCAGGTGGTCGCCTTCGCCTTCGGCCTGGCGGCGGCCAGCTTCTTCCCGGTGCTGGTGCTGGGCGTGTTCTCGAAGCGCGCCACCAAGGAGGGCGCGATCGCCGGAATGCTCACCGGGATCGGCTTCACGGCCGGCTACATCATCTGGTTCCGCTTCGTCGAGCCGGGTGCCGGCGCGGACGACTGGCTGCTCGGGATCAGCCCGGAGGGGATCGGCTCACTGGGCATGGCGATCAACTTCGCCGTGACCCTGCTGGTGAGTCGGCTGACTCCCCGACCTCCGGCCGAAGTGCAGGACTTGATTGAGGAAATCCGCCTGCCAGGGGTCTGACGGGCGGCCTCCGTCGCGCTGATTTTCCTTGCCATCCGGGCCCGTCGGTGGCAATCTGGTCGTACGATTTGACTTGGGAATCGAGCCCCGGCAAGGGGTTGGACTCCCGACGAAAACGTGTGGAATGGCGAGGTCGCGCTCCGAAGTGGCACCGCCGCAGAAACCCCTCACCCCGGCCCCTAGCCACGGGTCCATCTAGCGAATGGGGAGGAGCCGTGACACAGCCCGCCACCAACATCGCCTGGATTCGAACACCCAAGCGCGCCCGCAGCCAGGCGGCCGCGGAGCGCCTCTTCGCAGCCGCCGAGGAGCTGATCGAGGAAGGGATCTGGGAGCAGAGCCCGGTCGACGAGATCGTGCGCCGCGCCGGATCGACCCTGCCGTCCTTCCACGCGCGTTTCCGCGACAAGGAAGGGCTGCTCCGGGCCCTCCACGAGCGCTTCATGGCCGAGGCCGCCGCCACGTCCGACGCGCTGCTCAGCGCGGAGCGCTGGGACGGCTGCTCGATCCCCGAGATCATCCGCGAGAGCGTTGCCTTCGCGGTGCGCACCTACCGGGAGCGCGAGCGCCTGATTCGGGCGTTCCTGGCCTGCTCGGCCCGGAACGAGGGCTTCCGCGAGCGATCGCAGGACCTCTCCCGACAGATCGGGGAGCAGCTGCGCAAGCTCGTGCTGGCGCGGCGCAAGGAGCTGCTGCACCCCGCTCCAGCGATCGCCGCCGAGTTCAGCGCGCGCCTGATCCACGGCCTGCTGATCGCCCGCACCCTGAACGGCGAGGCGGGCGAGGGCAGCGGGCTGCGGCTGACGGACGAGCAGATCACCACCGAGATGATCCACGCCGTGCTCGCCTACCTGGGCGTGTTCAGCACCGATACCTGGGACTCGTAGCCGTCCGCTAGCCGCCGCCGCGGTTCCCATGGGGGCCCAGGAGCAGTACGGTCAAAACGCGGAGCCGGCGCGCTCCGCCAGACGGGCGAGGAGCTCGAGCCCGACGCTCGGTGCGGCGCCCCGCTCGGGTTCGAGCTGGCGCAGCGTGGCTCTGGCGGCGTCCGGCGTGAGGGCGTCGAAGCAGCGGTAGGCGCGCGGCCGCTCGCTGCGTGACAGCTGGTCGAGCCCGCGCAGCGCCGCGGCGGTGTGCACGTCAAAGGCGCGCACCAGCGCGTCGCACACGACGGGCAACACCGGCGGCTCGGCGTGGCTCGCCACCGCGGCCAGCTTCGCCAGAGCGGCGGGGTGCCCGTCGATGGCCACCCGGCCCAGCTCGCCGAACGACCAGAGCGGGCTCGGCGTGAGCCCGCGCCGCTCGAGCTTCTCGTACACGAACTCCATGACGCGCCGCGCTGGGAAGTACTCGATGAAGCGATCCTCGTAGCGGAGCGGGTCGACCAGGTAGGAGGCCAGCGCCACTACGAACAGCTGGTCGGCATCGTCCGACGCGCGCGCGCCGCGCATCAGCCTTGACAGGTCGGCCAGGTCGTACTCCTGCACCGCCTCCAGCACCCGGTCGTGGCCGGGGTAGGGCCCTTCGGCCTGGTCGCAGGCCAGCAGGCAGAGCCCGACGAGCGCGGCGAGCGCCCGGCCCACGTCAGTGCGCCAGGCCGCGCTTCTCCAGGTAGCGCTGGTGGTACTCCTCCGCGCGCCAGAAGGGGGCGGCCTGCACGAACTCGCTCACGATCGTTCCACGCACCTGGCCGGACGCTTGCAGGGTCTCGCGAGAGGCGAGCGCCGCCTTCTCCTGCTCGGCGTCGTGGAAGAAGATCGCGGAGCGGTACTGACTGCCGACATCGGGCCCCTGCCGGTTCAGGGTCGTCGGGTCGTGGCAGCCCCAGAACACCTCGAGCAGCTGCTCGTAGGAGACCTGCTGCGGGTCGAACTCCAGCTCCACTGCCTCGGCGTGGCCGGTCCGGCCGGAGCACACCAGCTCGTAGGTTGGCTGCTCGATCGTACCGCCCGTGTAGCCCACGGCGGTAGCGACGACGCCCGACACCATGGCGAAGCGTTCTTCTACGCCCCAGAAGCAACCCGCTGCGAACGTGGCTTTCTGCATGGCGGCTAGTCTAAGGCCGGCGGTCCGGCACTGCCAAGCGGCGCCCCAGTCCAGAACGCGTCGTTCGCGAGCTGGTCGACCGCCACCGTGCGCGCCTCGACGACTTCGCCATCCGCGATGCGCAAGGTCAGCAGGAAGTCGACTTCGAGCCGCCGCTCGCCACGCTGCGCGGATACGTGCAGGTCGATGATCGCGCCGTCGTCGTTGGCGAAGATTCCGTGGAGCGAGAGGCGCAGCCGGTCGACCAGGTCGCCGACGCTGGCCAGGTACTCGATCACGCCGTCGGCGCCCCGGTACTCACCCGAGAGCGGGTTCGCCCCGTAGGCCCGCCACACGGCGCGCGGCGCCAGGAACTTGCGCAAGGTATCCGGGTCGCTCTCGGCGACCGCCGTCCACAGGCGGCTGGCCAGAGCCGCGTTCTCGTCGTGGCGTCCCATCCGCCGAGTCTACCAGCCGGTCAAATTCGCGGATCACCAATCGAGCGGCCGCTCCATGCGCGCGCGCAGGGTCGCCAGGGCCTCGTCGAGCGGCTGGCCCCCGGCCAGGGTTTCGGGATCCGCCCGCCCCTCGCGGAGCGCCCAGGTGTAGACCTCCAGGTCCTTCATGCGCATGAACCAGGGCAGCTCGGCCAGCCAGGCCTCTGCCAGCGGGTGGACCGAGCGATAGCCCAGGACCAGGTTCGCCAGGATCGCGCGGCGCTCCGCGCGGGGACGCCGGGCGTAGTCGCGAAACGGCCGGGCCAGGTCGGCCGCGTACCAGGTGCGCAGCGGCTCGTCGAAGTCGATGGTCCAGACGCGCTCGCCGTCCCAGAGCACGTTTCCCAGGTTGTAGTCGCCGTGCGTCATGCCGAAATCTTGCGATTCCGAGAGCGTGCGCGACCAGGCGTCGATGCGCTCGAATTCGGCTGTGGCGAGCGGATCGCTGCGGTCGAGGCGCCGCTCTACCTCGCTCCAGATGAGCCGCCAGTCCCAGAACCAGCGCTCCGGGGCTGGGACGTAGCTCTGCGATGCCCGGTGCAGTTCGCCGATCGAGCGGCCCAGCGCTCGCACGATCTCGGGGGCACGGTCGTCCGGCGCGAGCGGGCGGCCGGGGGCCTCGCTCGCCGCGGAGGCCATGAAGAGCTGATCGCCCTGCCGGATTTCCTCGAACAGTACGCCGCGCTCCGAGGGAACCGGCGCGCACACGCTCGCGCCTGCGCGCGCGACGTGCGCATGGAAGTCGAGTGCGGACTCGACTTCGACCCGGCGCCGCACCTCGGAGTGGGTTACGCGCAGATAGCAAGTTCCGGCGCGCGGGTGCGAGAAGCGGAACACCGCGTTCGCGCCCGACCAGACGAACTCGAAAGACTCGGGATCGGCGCCCCACAGCGGTGCCGCCAGCGCCGGCAGCGCGTCCCGGTCGAGCAGGCGGCCGACGAGACCCCACATCGCGCTAGCGGACGGTCCTTGGTCGCAGGGAACACATGATAGACTGCGCCGAGCATGGCGGACGAGTCGGCCAACCTCAAGCGCATCGAGCAGTTCTGGGAGGACGTCTACGCGCACGACTTCGACAAGGTCGGTGCGTACTTCGCGGAAGACGGGCGCTACGAAGACGTGCCGACGCCCGACGCCGGAGCGATCGGACCGGCGAACGTGGCGCGGCGCCTGCGCATCGGCCTCGAGCGGATCGAGAGTTCCGAGCACCACGTGCACCGCATGATCGCGCAGGGCGACACGGTCATCACCGAACACACCGAGGACTGGCACTTCGACGCCGACACGATGGTCTCGCTGCCCTTCGTCTCGGTGCACGTGCTGCGCGACGACAAGATCGTGTTGTGGCGCGACTACTGGGACCTGAACACCTTGATGTCCGGCGCACCCCAGTGGTGGATCGACCACCTGGCGAAGTTCAGCGCCGCAGACTTTGAGGGCTAGGAGCCGGGCCTTAGCTCGCTCATCAGGACGGCTTCGGAGCGGCGCAGGTTCAGGAAGCGGCGGGTGTCGGCCAGGATGATCGCGCGGCCCTCGTCCGAGTCGAACATGCGCTCGGTATAGTCCTCGAGCGCGGCGAAGCCAAGCAGCGCGACGCCGTCGAAGTCCGCTGCGCCGGGCGTGAGCGTCTGCTCGATCACTAGCTGCTCGTAGGCGCCCATGCCCGGGTGGTGCCGCAGGGCGAGCGGAGCGTGCCGCTCGCCCCAGTGCTGGTCGAACTGCTCGTGCGAGATTGCGTCCGCGCGGAACACCGGCGAGACCATCGTGAAGCCGGGCGTGCGCTGGCCGGGCGGCACCTGCCTGCCGGGCTGCTTGATCACACGGCTCCGGGCCCGGTAGGCGCGCACTTCGCCGAGGCCGCTCCACACCCGGGCGAGGTCCGGGTCGTCGTACTCGAGCAGCAGCGCTGCCTCGAAGTCCGGCCGGCGGGTCTGGTTCTCGGGAGCGCGCGTGAGCGGCGCCTGATCGACATCCGCCAGGTACAAGCGCGGGGACGCCGCCGCCGGGAGCGGCTCCAGGCGGGTGCGCAGATCCTTCCAGAATTCCTCGGGCGAGACTGCCTCGGGCCGCGAGAGCAGCGCGATCAAGCTCATGCGACGGCGCCGTCCAGCATCCGCGTGAGCCAGCGCCGGTAGA
>CAXMNF010000110.1:0-5650 GCA_964194645.1 uncultured Gammaproteobacteria bacterium | reverse complement strand
CGGGGGCGTGGCCGCCTTCATCGACGCCGAGCACGCGCTCGACGTGGGCTACGCGGCCAAGCTGGGCGTGAAGAGCGACGAGCTACTGGTTTCGCAGCCCGACACGGGCGAGCAGGCGCTCGAAATCGTCGACATGCTGGTGCGATCTGGCGCGGTCGACATGCTGGTCGTCGATTCGGTGGCGGCCCTCGTGCCGCGCGCCGAGATCGAGGGCGAGATGGGCGACACCCACGTGGGCCTCCAGGCGCGTCTCATGAGCCAGGCGCTGCGCAAGCTCACGGGCAACGTAGCGCGATCCAAGGCGGTGCTGATCTTCATCAACCAGGTGCGCATGAGGATCGGCGTAATGTTCGGCAACCCCGAGACCACCTCGGGTGGCAACGCCTTGAAGTTCTACGCCTCGGTGCGGCTCGACGTGCGCCGCATTGGACAGATCAAGGACGGCACCGAGTCCATAGGCAACCGCACCCGGGTGAAGGTGGTCAAGAACAAGTGCGCGCCGCCGTTCCGGCAGGCCGAGTTCGACATCATGTTCAACAAGGGCATCTCGTTCGAGGGCGACATCCTGGATCTGGCCACGACCGCCGGCCTGGTGGACAAGAGCGGCACCTGGTTCAGCTTCGAGGGCACGCGCATCGGCCAAGGGCGCGAGAATTCCAAGCGCTTCCTGAAGGAGAACCCCGACATCCTGGAGCGGATGAGCGAACTCGTCTACGCGCACGCGGGGATCAAGCGGAAGGTGCCGGTTGCTGAAGCACCGGTCGAAGCATCGGCCGATGCGCCAGACTTGCCGCGCGAAGCGCCCGTCGAAGCGGAGCCCGAAGCCGAGCAGGTCTGAGCCGGCCGACTGCTGGCGCCGGCCGGCGAGCCTGTCGCCAGCTGCGCCAGAGATGCGCATCCGCGAAGCCGCGAACCCGCCCGTGTGTCGCGGAGCAGTGGAGCGGCCGGCGATTCCTCAAGAATCCGCCGCGCAGCGTCGATTCACCCGCAAGTAGCTCGGTCTGCGCCTTCTCCACAGGGACGCGCAGCCCGGAGCCGTGGGCGGGCATGGAAATCAACGACATCCTGTCGATCGCGGTCAAGGGAAACGCCTCGGACATCCATCTGAAGGCGGGATTGCCCCCCTTGTTCCGTCTGGACGGTGCCCTGGTGCCGCTCAAGAATGGTGAGCGCCTGCAGCCCGAGCAGCTGCACACCATCGCCGGCGCGATCATGACGCCCGGCCAGAAGAGCTACTTCGAGAAGAACCACGAGGTGGACCTGGCCTACTCGATCGCCGGCCTGGGCCGCTTCCGCGTGAACGCGTTCATGCAGCGCGGCACCGTCGGCATCGTATTCCGCGTGATTCCCTTTGGCGTCAAGACGATCGACCAGCTGGACCTGCCCAAGATAGTCGAACGCGTCGCCATGGAGGCCCGCGGCCTGGTGCTGGTGACAGGCACGACCGGTAGCGGCAAGTCGACGACCCTGGCCGCCATGATCGACCACATCAACACGAATCGCACCTGTCACATCATGACGATCGAGGACCCGATCGAGTTCCTGATCCGGGACAAGCGATCGATCGTGAACCAGCGCGAGATCGGCGTAGACACCAGCACCTTCGCCACCGCCCTGCGCTCCGCCCTGCGCCAGGACCCGGACGTGATCCTGGTCGGTGAGATGCGCGACTTCGAGACCATCGAGACCGCGCTCACCGCGGCCGAGACCGGTCACCTGGTCATGTCGACCCTGCACACGATCGACGCGACCGAGACCGTCACCCGCATCGTGTCGGTCTTCCCGCCGCACCAGCAGCCGCAGGTGCGGCTGCAGCTCGCCACCATCATCAAGGGCGTGATCAGTCAGCGCCTGGTGCCGCGCGCCGACGGCAAGGGGCGCATCCCGGCCGTCGAGATCCTGGTTTCGACCGCGCGCGTGCGCGAGTGCATCGCCGACAAGGAGCGCACCAACGAGATCCGCGAGGCGCTTGCCAAGGGCTTCACCACCTACGGCATGCAAACCTTCGACCAGTCGCTGATGGCCCACGTGAAGAAGGGCCTGGTGAGCTACGAAGAGGCGCTCTCGCATGTGGGCAACGCCGACGACTTCGCGCTGCGCTTCAAGGGCGTGTCGGGCACGTCGGATTCGCAGTGGGACGACTTCGAAGAGGATGACAAGGAGGCCGAGGGGGCGAAGGAAAACCCCGACGACCTCAAGATCGACCGCTTCTAGGGGAGTACCGGCTCTCCTCCGTCCGCTGTATGCTCTCGCGCCATGAAGGGCGCCGAGATCCGCAAGGCCTTCCTGCGCTACTACGAGGAGCTCGGCCACCAGGTCGTGCCATCGGCGTCGGTCGTGCCGCAGAACGATCCCTCACTGATGTTCGTGAATGCGGGCATGGTGCCGTTCAAGCGAGTGTTCACCGGCGAGGAGACCCGTCCGTACTCGCGCGCCGCGTCGGCGCAGAAATGCCTGCGCGTCTCGGGCAAGCACAACGACCTCGAGGAGGTGGGGCGAACGCCCAGCCATCACACCTTCTTCGAGATGCTCGGCAACTTCTCGTTCGGCGACTACTGGAAGCGCGAGGCGATCGAGTACGGTTGGGGCTTCGTGACCGGCGTGCTGGGCCTCGATCCCGACGATCTGGTCGTCTCGGTGCTCCATGAGGACGACGAGACCTACGACCTGTGGCGCGAGATCGCCGGCCTCGAGGAGCGCCGCATCTTCCGTTTGCCGGACGCCGAGAACTTCTGGCAGATGGGCGACACGGGCCCCTGCGGACCCTGCACCGAGATCCACCACATCGTGGACCGCGACATCTTCGAGGCGGGCGGGGACCCCTCGGGAGAAGGCTACACCGAGTTCTACAACCTGGTCTTCATGCAGTTCGAGCAGTCGCCCGACGGGGAGCGCACGCCGCTGCCCAAGCCCTGCGTGGACACCGGCCTCGGGCTGGAGCGCGCCTCGCAGATGCTGCAGGGCGTCGAGAGCAACTACGACACCGATCTGTTCCAGCCGCTGATCCGCCAGATGGCCGAGCGCTCGGCCAGGCGCTACGGCGAGAGCAAGGAGAGCGACGTCTCGCTGCAGGTCGTGGCCGACCACGCGCGCGCCTGCGCCTTCCTGATCGGCGACGGCGTGCTGCCCTCGAACGTCGGCCGCGGCTACGTACTGCGCCGCGTGCTGCGCCGCGCCGCGCGACACGGCGTGCTGCTCGGCGTGAACGAGCCGTTCCTGCACGAGATCTCCGCCAGCGTGATCGACGAAATGGGCGAGGCCTACCCGGACCTGGTCGCCCGCCGCGCCTTCATCCTGGACACGATCCTGAAGGAAGAGGAGCGCTTCGTGCGCACGCTTGGTCGGGGGCTGTCGCTGCTCGACGAGGAGATCGCACAGGCGCGTCGCGAACGCCGCGACCGGCTCTCGGGCGAGGTCGTGTTCAAACTGTACGACACCTTCGGCTTCCCGACCGATCTCGTCGAAGACATTCTGCGCGGACGCGCGCTGGACTACGATCGCGGCGGCTTCGACGCCTGCATGCGCGAGCAGAGCGAGCGCGCGCGCGAGGCGTGGAAGGGCTCGGGTCAGACTACGCCGCCCGACGTGTACAGGGCGATCGCGGCGCGCGGCGAGACCCGCTTCACCGGCTACGAGACGCTCTGCGGGGAGAGCGAACTCGTGGCCATGCTGCGGGATGGCAGCGAGGTCGAGCGTGTGTCTGAAGGCGAGTCGGTCGAGGTGCTGGTGACCGAGTCGCCCTTCTACGGCGAGAGCGGCGGGCAGGTCGGCGACACCGGCGTGATCGCGGCTGCGAACGGGCGGGTGCGGGTCGAGGACACCCAGAAACCGCTCGACGGGCTGATCGTGCACCGCGGCACTGTCGAGCTCGGCAGCCTTGCGCGCGGCGACCGCGTAACCCTCGAGGTGGACGCCGCCAAGCGCGCCGCCACCGTGCGCAATCACTCCGGCACCCACCTGTTCCACTGGGCGCTGCGCCAGGTGCTCGGCGACCGGGTCATGCAGAAGGGCTCGCTGGTCGCGCCGGATCGTCTGCGCTTCGACTTCACGCACGACGAGCCGCTCACGGACGAAGAGATCCGCCGGGTCGAAGACCTGGTGAACCAACTGATCCTCGCGAACGAGCCGGGACGCATGGCCGAGAAGAGCTACCAGGAGGCGCTCGACGAGGGTGCGATCGCCATCTTCGAGGAAAAATACGGTGAGCGCGTGCGCGTAGTGGGGTTTGGGCCTTCGGTGGAGCTGTGCGGCGGCACCCACGCGCGCTCGACCGGCGAGATCGGTAGCTTCCGCATCGTGTCGCAGTCCGCGGTCGGCGCCGGAGTTCGGCGCGTCGAGGCGCAGACCGGCCAAGGCGTGCTCGAGCACGCCCGGGGCGAGAGCCGGCTCTTGCGTGACCTGGCCCGACTGCTGCGCGCCGCGCCGGCCGACCTGCCGGAGCGCGTCGCGCGGCTGCTGGAGCGGCAGCGCGAGCTCGAGCTGGAGATCGAGCAGACCCGCGCCGACCTGCGGCGCGGCGGAGCGGCCGATCCCATGCAGCAGGTGAGTGAGCGCGGCGGCGTGAAGGTGCTGGCCTCGGAAGTGTCCGGCGCCAACCCGAAGGAGCTGCGCGGCATGGTGGACGAGCTGAAGCAGCGGCTCGGCTCCGGCGTGGTGCTGCTGGTGGCCCGCCAGGACGACAAGGTCGCGTTGGCGCTCGGTGTGACCAAGGACCTGGTCGGGCGTTTCAAGGCGGGCGAGCTGATCAAGCCCGTGGCCGAGGCGGTCGGCGGCTCCGGCGGGGGCCGCCCGGACTTCGCCCAGGCCGGCGGACCGGACGTGGGCGGCGTCCATCGGGCCATCGAGTGCTTCCAGGGCCTGATCGACGCAGGCTAGACGCCGGCCCGGCCGGTGGGAAGTCCGCTTCCACTTCTCGCGAAGCTCGTGGCTGCAGAGGATTCGCTGGAGCTGTGGATCCTATGTGCGCCCAAGTTGCGCATCCCCGCGGATTGACTTGACTTTCGTTCTCTGCGCGGAGTAGAAGGAGCGCTCCCCTCCGGGGGTCCCGACCGGGGCACGGTCCATGCAACCGGACCCGGACAGGAGGTCCGAGCTTGAAGCCCCCCCAGGCAAGGCGCGCGCTCGTGGCGTCGGTACTGCTCCTGCTGCTGCTGATTCCGGCGGGCAGCCGCGCCGCCAGTACGGTCGGCGAGCACACCGATCGTGAAGGACCGGTCTACCGGATTGGCGCGATCGCCCTCGAGTACGCGCACGAGCACGCCCTGCACCCCCCGCTCGAAGACCTGATGCGCACCGACTTCGCGCTCGGTGCGGCGCAGGACGGCTACGTCGGGCCGCGCCGGGGTGGCAACAACGTCTGGTTCCGGCTGGATGAGATCGCACGGGGCGCCCCGATCCGCGTGTATGCAACTGGCCTGCGCGAGCTGCACGAGCAGCTCGTCGCCCAGTTCAACCAGCGCGGCCTGATCGGCGTGTACGTGGTGCCCCACCCACAGGACATCGATCCGGACAGCGGCGCGGACCTGCGCCCCCCCGACCGCGCCACGTTGCGCCTGGTGGTCCACACCGGGCGCGCGGCGGGGCTGCGCACCTTTGCGACCGGCCCCGGCGTTGCGGCCAGCGAGCGCGCCGAGCAGCCCGCCCACGAGCG
>CAXMNF010000109.1:0-14064 GCA_964194645.1 uncultured Gammaproteobacteria bacterium | reverse complement strand
GGCTGCTCCACGCTCGACACGCGCGCGACGAAGCCCAACTCGAAATGGTCGCCGAGCAATGCGACCTCGAGACCGACCAGAGCCACGATCAGCAGCGCGAGCACCGCGTACACGGCGCGCTCGGCGCTCCTTACCCAGTCTGCGCGGCCGCTGCGCGCGCCGTACGCCGCGGCGCAGCAGGCGTAGAGCGCGAAGACGGGAACTCCAAGCAGGGCGAGACGGCCCAGTTCGATCATGCCTGCTGGCTCCAGTACCGGCCCCGCAGGGCGGGCGTTGCTAGGCCTCGGCTCCGGGCTCTCGGGCTTCGTACTTCGAAGGGCACTTGGCCATCACGCGGTCGGCCACGAAGCGGCCCTCGCGCATGCGTCCCTCGACCACCACTTCGGCGCCGTCGGCAAACAGGTCCGGCACGTCGATGCCCGCGTAGCGCACGGCGAGCGTGCCGGACTCCACCCCGCGAATCACGAAGTCCACGTGACCCTCGGGCAAGTTCTTTGCAATCGAGCCCTCGAGCACGAAGCCGTGCACGCGCGAGCCGCGCAGACTGGCCGTCTCGGTCTCGGAGCCGTCGGCGAGGAAGTCCGATACGCTGGAGTAGTAGCGAAACGTGCCCTCGCCGGCGCTCTGCGTGGCCGTGAACCAAGCGATGGCCGCGAACACCGAGACCACGGCGATCGCGATCTGGACGCCCTTGCTCATCGTCTCTCCAAAGTGGTCGTCGCCGAGCGGCGACGGGCGGGTCCAAGCTACCTTCCGGTTCCGGGGAAATCAAACAGATGGGACGCCGGTGAAGAGCGAGCTATTCGCGAATGCGGGAATCGAGGCGGAGTTCCCGCGCGACGATCTGCCGGAGGTGGCCGTGATCGGCCGCTCGAACGTCGGCAAGTCGAGCTTCATAAACGCTCTCACGGGGCGGCGCAAGCTGGCGCGCACCAGCGCGCGGCCCGGGAAGACGCGGCGCATCCACTTCTACCGGCTCGAGGACGCGATGTACCTGGTCGACCTTCCCGGCTATGGCTACGCGGCGGTGGCGAAGAGCGAACGGGCCTCGTGGCGGCCCATGGTCGAGGGCTATCTGCGCGGCACGCGCGCGGCCCTGCGTGGCGTGATCCTGCTGGGCGACCTGCGCCGCGGTGTCGAGGAAGAGGAGATCGACTTGCTCGAGTTTCTCGACTCCGAGCAGATTCCGGCGAAGCTGGTCTGGACCAAGGCCGACAAGTTGAAGCGCAGCCAGCTCGACCGCGCCCAACGGGAAGGCCTGGCCGGGATCACGATCCTGCCCACGGACACGACCGCGATCTCCAGCACACGCGGCACGGGCCTCGGCGTCGTGGCCGCCTGGATCCACGCCTGGACCGGCTTCCGCCTGCTCCGCCCCGACGGCCGCCCCCTCTAGGGACGTTCCTGCTTAACTGCTTAACTCAAGGAGTTGAGCAGTTAAGCAGGAACGTCCCTTAGCGGAAGAGGTCGCGGGTGGGGTCGCGGAGCAGGTCGGCGAGGCTGCCGCTGCCGCTCGGCGAGATGCCCTCGATCCATACGGCCGGAAGGCCCGCGTTCTTCTCCATGAGCAGGCCCGCGGCGGTGGCGAGCTGATCGGCCAGCGCCATCACGGTCACCTGGAGCTCGCGTCCCTCGCGGTCGGTCGCACCGGAGAAGTCGCGCAGGGGAGCGAGTCCCGCCACGCCGATCGCCACGTCGACCAGTCCCTCGCGCCAGGGACGGCCGAAGGTGTCGCTGACGATCACGGCGCGGCCCGCGCCGAGGCGCGCGCGGATCTTCTCGGCGGACGCGTCGGGATCGACCGGCAGCAGCACCGCCACGTCCTCACCGGGCGCGTTCGACAGGTCCACCCCGGAGTTCGCGCACACCAGGCCGTGGTGCGTCTCGCAGATCAGCACGCCCGGGACAGCGCGCACGATGCGCTTCGACTCCCGCAGCACCAGCTCGACCTGGCGCGGATCCTTCTCGACTCGGCGCGCCACCTCGAGCGCCCGCTCGCCCGGCTTCACGTCGGCCAGCCGCACCATGCGTCCCTCGTGCTTCGACACGACCTTCTGCGCGACTACCAGCACGCCGGGACCGTCGGGCACACGCTCGGCGAGCAGCCCGCCGAGGTCGCTCTCGGGTCCGATCTCCGGCAGGCCGTCGAGCGCACGCAGGCGCAGCTCCCTCATCTGCGCATCTCCTTCAGCACCTCGCGCGTGCGCGAGGGCGCGTCCGTCGCCAGCAGGCGCTCCGCGTCCTCGGGCGTGTCCAGGTCGCTGCGTACGCGCTCGTCGAGAGCCGTGAGCAGCAGCGGCTCCACACCGTGCTCGCGCGCGGCATCCGTGTGGGCTGCGGCGCTCTGCTCGCCGAAGCGCGCCGGCATGCGCGCGGCTGGGCGCCGGTAGAGCAGGGCGGTGCCGCCGTCCGAGGACGGCACGATCACCACGGGCGCCTCGCGGCCCGCCTCGAGCACGGCCTCGACGTCGCTGGGACGCAGCAGCGGCAGGTCACCGAGCACCACCAGGCAGGCGTCGAAGCCCTCGGCTGCGAGCTCGGCCGTCGCCGCGTCGATCACGGGGTTCAGACCGGGGTCGGGTCGTTGCAGCCGCACCTGTGCGCCGCCCTGGTCCGCGGCATTGGCTACGGCTTCGTCGTCGGTCAGCACGACCACGCGTTCCAGCGAGGCCGCGCCGGCCAGCGCGTCCAGCACGTCGGCCAGCATCGCGCGGCCCAGCGCCTCGACCTCCGGGTCGCTGAAGGCCGAGCGAAGCCTGCGCTTGGCGCGCGTGAAGCACTTGAAGGGGACCAGCGCGGCGATCCTCATGCGCCACCCCGCGCCAGGGCGAGGGCCGACTCCGCCAGCGCGCGGGCGATCTTCGGCGTGCGCATCAGCGTCTCTTCCACGCGCACCTCGAGGCCGAGTGCCTCGATCGGGGCCACGAGCGCGCGGTCCTCGCGATCGATCACCAGGCCGCGCGCGATCGGCGTGTAGAGACGCGCCACACCGAGCGCCGAGACCTCGCTGCCGAGCGCGCGCAGCAGCCGGTCGGCTGGGCCCTTCACCGGCTTGCCGCCGATGATCGGGCTGATTCCGACGGCGTCGCGGCGGCGCCGCAGGCAGGCTTCGAGCGCCGGCATCGCGCGGATCGGTCCGATCGACACGACCGGGTTGCTCGGGCACAGGAGCAGCGTCTCGGCGCCGTCGAGCGCCTCGAGTACGCCGGGCGCCGGCTGCGCGGCCTGGGCCGCCGACAGATCTACCCCCGCCACGTCGTCCGGTGCGCCGTCGCGCACCAGGTACTCCTCGAAGTCGGTGCGCGTGCCGCCCTCGCGCAGGATCACACTGGCCGCCGGATCCTCGCTCATCGGCAACAGCTCCACCGCCACGCCGAAGGCGCGCGAGATCTCCCGGGTCACCTCGACCAGGGTCGCGCCGGCTGCGAGCTGCCGGGTGCGCCAGATGTGCGTCGCGAGGTCGCGGTCACCCAGGCCGAACCAGGTGTCGCCGCCGAACTTGCGCAGCTCCTCGAGCGCGTGCCAGGTCTCGCCCGCCAGACCCCAACCGGTCTCGCGGTTGATCCGGCCGGCGAGCGTGTAGGTGATGATGTCGAGGTCCGGACAGACGCGCAGACCGAAGAAGTCGCGGTCGTCGCCGGTGTTCACGATCACGGTCAGTTCTTCGGGCGGCACCGCCTGCACCAGCCCGGAGAGGAAGCGCGCAGCTCCCACGCCGCCGGCGAGTGCGACCACGCGGCGCGCCACCGCCTGGCTACCGGTTCGGGCCGCGCAGCTGGGCCAGTTCCTCGTGCAGCCGCGGCAGCCGCTCGGCGATCTCGCGCACCTTCGGGTCGTTGGCGAGCTCCAGGCCCTGCTGCGAGCCTTCGCTGATCAGGCGGCGCAGTGCCTCGCGGTCGCGCTGGATCTGCCCCTCGAGCTCGGCAATGCGCTCGGAGTTCTGGGCCAGCTGCGGATACGCGTCGTCCGCGGGCCGCTCGCTTGGCTCCAGCGGCTCGGGGGGGCTGGCCTGCGGCGGCTCCTCGTCCAACGGCTCGTCGGGGGCCTCGCGAGCGAAGACCGTGGGCGCCAGCTCCTCGGCGGGGATCGGCGTCTCGAGGTCGGGCCTCGGCGTGAAGTCTGGCTCCTGCACAGGCCCCTCCGGGCCGAAATCGTGCCGCAGCGCCTCGACCCCCCCGATCGGATCGGCCTCGGCCTCGCGCAGACGGTGGCGGAGCTCGGCCCCGCCCCCCCTGCGCTCGATCGTGTAGTGGGTCTCGCCGTTTTCATCGACCCACTTGTACACCTGGGCGCGGGCGTCGACGGGTGCGGCCGCCAGGCAGAGCGGAACGCACAGAGAAAGCCAGAGCCCGTGCGCCCGCCGTGTGACGCTTCGCATGGGCGGATTTTACGGGGAGCCCCAGGGGTGTCAAGCAAGGCCCAGCGTGCGAATGGGGGTTCACGACCGTGCCCTCGCCCGTTCACAGGCGCTTCCCAGACCGCGCCGCGCGCGGGTTGGCGGCGCTGCTCGTGCGGCACGCAGCTTGCTCGTTCCCCGCGCATGTCTCCCGCACTGCTCGGCCTGGCGCTGGTCGCCCGACTGCTCGGCTGGCCCGACGGCGCTGCGGGGCCGGATGGCGCTGCGGGCTGGCGGGACGGCGCTGCTTCCTGGATCGCGGCACTTCCGCCGGGCGCGCCGGCCCGCCTGCTGGCCACACCCGACGGCCTGCTCCTTGCGAGCGATGCCGGACTGTACCGGCTCGAGGCGCACGGCTGGTCGCTGTTGCTGACACGCGGCGGGGTCGCCGACCTGGCGCGCGGCCTGCGCAGTACCTGGGTGGCGAGCGGAGCGGGGCTGTACCGGCTGCCGGACGGCGTTGCCGCCGCTCGGCCAGTGCACCTGGGCGCGGGCGCGCAGGTGTCGAGCGTGGCTGTGGCCGACGACGGGCGCGTCTGGGCCGCGACGGCGGCGGGGCTGTTCACGCGCGCGCCGGATGCGCTCGAGTTCGCGCGCGAGACCGACCTGCCGGCCGGCGCCGTCGCCGCGGTACGCGTCGCGGGCGGAGAGGTCTGGGCCGCCACGGACGGCGTTCTCTGGCAGCAGCGCGACGGCGCGGGCTTCCGTCCGCGGCTGCACCGTTTGGACGAGGGCTGGTGGGAACTGCGCGCGGCTATCGCCCACGCGGACGGCGTGTTGCTGCTCGTGCCGAGCGGCATGTGGCGCGTGTCGGATGCGGGCGAGCAGCCGCTCGAGCTCGGCATAGGCGAGCTGCGCGGCATGGCCCCAGTGGGCGAGGTCGCCTGGATCGCGTCCGCGCGTGGCCTGTTCCCGCTCCCGCTCGACCGGCTCGATACGGCCGCGCCCAGTTCGGCCGTATCCGGCGCGGCCTACGACCTGGTCGCCGAGCCGGGACGCCTGGTCGTGGCGACGCGCGGCGGCGTACAAGCCGTACCGATCGGGCCGCCGCCCGCGCTGCTGGCGCTGGCCGAGGCCGAGCGACAGCCCCCGCTCGACCTGCCGGTCCTGCACCGCGCGGTGCTGCGCCAGCAGGGGCTGGAGGCCGCGCGAATCGAAGCGGTCGCCGAGCGCGCGACCGACGCCGCGCTGCTCCCCGAGGTGCGGCTCCAGTTCGGGTTCGACCGCGACCACGAAGACGACTCCGACCTCGATCAGGCGTTCACGTCGGGAGCGTTGCACGAGCTGCGCGACCAGGCATCCAGCCGTGGCGACAGCTTCGACGTGTCCTTGCAGCTCGTCTGGGACCTCCAGGAGCACCGCGATCCCAGCCGGGCGATCGCCGTGTCGAAGGAACGCCGCGAGCTGGTGGAGCTGCGCGACCAGGTGCTGGAACGCGTGAACCGCCTGTACTTCGAGCGCCTGCGCGTGCTCGCCCGCCTGGGTGGGGGAAACGCGCCCGCCGAGCGCGCCGAGCTCGCGATCCGCGCGCGCGAGCTCGCGGCCCAGCTCGACGCCTGGAGTGGCGGCCTGTTCTCGCGCCTCGACACTGTCTCGTCCCCCGCGTCCCGGAGCCAGCCATGAGCCCTACGTTCGTCTGCTTGATCGCCCTGTGTCTGATCGCCGCAACCCCCGCGCGCGCGGCGCCGCTGCTGCTCTCCGAAGTGCTCTACGACGCCGCGGGCTCCGATGACGGAGCGGTCTTCGTAGAGCTGTACGGCCCGGCGGGCCTGCTGCTCGACGGCCACGTGCTCGAGGGCGTGAACGGCTCGGACGGCTCGCTCACGACCAGAGTCGCGCTTCTGGGCACGGTCCCGGACGACGGCTTCTTCGTGGTGGCGGACGGCGCGTCGGGCGTCACTGCGGTTGCGCACGCCGATCTCATCGCGAACTTCGACTTCCAGAACGGGCCCGACTCGATCGTGCTGCGCAGCCCCGATGGCAGCATCCTCGATGCACTGGGCTATGGCTCGTTCGGCGCCGGCGACGTGTTCGCGGGGGAGGGCAGCCCCGCACTCGACCCGCCCGCGGGCGAGAGCCTGGCGCGGCGCTTCGCAGACCTGGACACCAACGACAACGCGGCGGACTTCATCGCCCTGTCGCAGCCGAGCCCCGGCAGCGGCCCGCTCGGCGTGCCCGCGCCGCCGGCAGCCTGGCTGGTCGCGTGCGGCCTGGCGGCCCTGGCTCGCCGCCGGACGCCGCCCCGCGCCACTCGCTAAGCGGCCCGCAAGGGCCACCCCCCAGGGGCTTCCCGGGCAGCGCGCCCGGGAAGCCCCACCTGGGAGCCTTGGTCAACTTCACGACGCTGTCGCCCGATACGAACCAGGCGCGAGAAGCGACTCTTGCGCGTGCTTGGGGCGGCAGTGGCGATGCAGGGCGGGTTCAACACCAACATCAAGTACAAGGGGCGCACGTTCCACGTCCAGACCGAGGACAGCGGGCATGCGAACCCCAAGATCATCACCTTGCTCTACGAGGGTGGCGTGATCCTGACCTCCAAGAAGAGCAGCTACGAGGACCGCGTCTCGGCCGAGAACCTGCAATCGGTCGTGAAGGAGCTGATGGAGGAACAGCACGGCGTGATGGTCCGGGCCCTGAAAGCCGGCGAGCTCGACGAGGTGATCTCCGGCAGCGCCAAGCCGGGCGGCGGCGCCGCCACCGGCAAGAAGACTGCCAAGCCCGGCCTGGCGCCCGCTTTCGGCGAGGGCATCGTGACCGATCGCCCGCTAGACGAGCTGATCCTCGCGCACCTGTCTGCCTAGGGTCGCTAGGGCCGGGGACGCTCTGGCGCTTCCGCGCTACTCTGGTCGCCTCCCCGGGAGACAGATGCCTCGATGATCCAGATGTACCACGTGGACCTGCGCTATGACGGGGGGACCAGCGGCCTGTCCGACATCTCGATGACGGTGGAGCGCGGCGAGTTCGTGTTCCTGACTGGCGCGAGCGGGGCGGGCAAGACGTCGTTGCTGCGCCTGCTGTTCGGCGCCGTGCGACCGAGCGCCGGGCAGGTGCTGGTGTCGGGCCGCAACATGGCGCGGCTTTCCGGTTCCGACGTGGCCGTGCTGCGCCGCGAGGTCGGAGTGATCTTCCAGGACTTCAAGCTCCTGGCGGAGCGGTCAGTCTTCGAGAACGTCGCCGTGACGCTCGAGATCGCGGGCGCCTCGCGCCGAGAGATCCGGGCCCGGGTCTGGAGCATCCTGAAGCGGCTTGGCCTGGCCCACCGCCTGGACCACCGGCCGCGCGCTCTCTCGGGTGGCGAGCAGCAGCGCGTCGCGATCGCGCGCGCGCTCGTGAAGGACCCGCCGCTGGTGCTCGCCGACGAGCCCACCGGCAACCTGGATCCCGAGCTGGCGCTCGACATCATGGACATCATCGCCGACGCCCACGCGCGCGGCACCACGGTCGTGGTGGCCACGCACGACCCGACCCTGCTCGGCCGCTACGGCCGGCGTCAGCTCGTGCTCCATCGCGGCAAACTGGTGGGGGACCACCGCCTCGACCAGCGGCTGCGCGGAGGAGTCGCCTCGGAGTCGCTCTGAGCGGCCGGGCCGCGCGGCGCCTTGGAGCCGACCCGCGCGCGCGCGCCGAGCCGCGCCTTTCCGACGTGCGCAACCTGCGCCGGCTGCGCACCTCGCTGCGCTCCGGCCTGCGCGGGATTACCGGCGCGCCGCTCGTGTTCGCGCTGTCGGTCGCGACCATGGCGGCCGGCATGTTCCTGCTGTCCGGCTACCTGCTGGTCGTGCAGAACGTGCGGGTGGTGCTGGCCAGCTACGGCTCGGACCTGTCGCTGGTCGCGTTCCTTGGACCAGCCTCGGGTTCGACCCAGGCGCTTGCCGCGCAGCTCCGCGCGATGCCCGGCGTGGCGGATCTGCAGTACGTTTCGCCGGCCGAGGCGCTCGAGCGGCTGCGCGGTGATCTGGGCGCGGACGGCGGGATCCTGGACGGGCTCGGCGAGAACCCGCTCCCCGGGTCGTTCGAGATCACGCTCACGCCCGAGGCCCGCACGCCCGAGGGCGTGCGCGCGCTCGCCGCCGAGCTGCGCCGCTCCGACGCGCTCTCAGACGTGCGCTACGGCGAGGCTTGGGTGGAGAGCTACGCGCGCATCCTGCGGGCGCTCGAGTGGGTGGGGGCGATGCTCGGCGTGTCTCTCCTGCTGGTGCTCGGGGTGATCGTGGCGGGCACGGTGCGTCTGGCGGTGCACACGCGCGCCGACGAGATCGCGATCCAGCGGCTGGTCGGCGCCGGCGGCTTCCTGGTGCGGCTGCCGTTCCTGCTCGAGGCGGCCGTGCAGGGGGCCCTCGCCGCGGGCCTGGCTCTCGCGTTGCTGGGCCTGCTGTTCCGCTTCGGCCTGCCGCTGGTGGGCGAGGCGATGCGCTTGGTACTCGGTGTGGCGACGCCGGTCTTCTTCGGGCCGTTCGAGATCGGGTCGCTGCTGCTGTTCGGCACCTCGCTGGGCCTGGGCTCGGCCCTCCTGTCGCTGCTGCGCCTGGAGGAGAGCGCGTGAGGGGCGTGGCGCTCGCCGCGCTGCTGTTGCTCGTCGCGCCGCCCGGCGTCGTGTCGGCCGACCAGAAGGAGCGGCTCGAGAAGATCCGCGCCGAAATCGAAGAGCGCGAGGCGCGGGCCCGGGAGTTCGCCGAGCGGGCCGAGGGACAGCTCGGCGAACTCGAGGCGATCGACCGCCAGCTGGTCGAGACCCGCCGCAGCCTGCGGCGGCTCCGGAGCCGCGAGCAGCAGGCCGAAGAGGAGCTCTTGCAGGCGCGCGCTGCGCTCTCCAGGGCGGAGGCCGAGCGTGCGTCGCTGGCGAAGGCGGCAAAGGCTCGGATGGTTGCGCTCTACAAGTTCCGCGCGACTGGAGGTCTTCCGGGACTCGCATCGGCGCGGGACTTCGAGTCCTTCTCGAGGGTTGGCTGGGGCCTCGGGAAGGTGCTCAGTCACGACGCGGCCCTCTTCGAGCGCTACTGGGAGGCGTCCGTCGTGCTGCGCGCCAGCCGTGACCGCGCGGAGGGCCTGGTCGCCGAGCTGGGCCAGGCAGGCCGAGAGATCGCCGTGCGCGAGGACCGGACGCGCCACAAGCTGGTCGAGCGCAAGAACGTGGCCGCGCTGCTGCGCTCGCGGGCCGACCGCGAGCGCCGCGCGGCGGGCGAGCTGCGCGAAGCGGCGCGGCGGCTCGAGGAGGCCATCCGCACCCTGCCGCGCCGCGGCCTCTCGCCGGGCACGGGCCTGGTCCGGGGCCGGGTCGCGGCGCCCGTGGACGGCCCGGTGAGGCTCGGCTTCGGCCGGCAGGTGGACCCCGAGTTCGGCACCGAGACGCTGCGCAACGGGCTGGAGTTCGCCGCGCCGCTGGGGACGCCGGTGCGCGCCGTCGCCTCCGGGCGGGTACTCTTTGCGGGCTGGTTCCGGGGCTATGGCCAGGTGGTGATCATCGACCACGGAAAGGGCAGCATGACGGTGTCGGGCTTCCTCGAGGAGCTGCAAGTGGCGGCCGATGACGTAGTGACGGGCGGCCAGACCATCGCCACGGTGGGACAGACCGGAAGTCTGGGGGAGCCCGGGCTGTACTTCGAGATCCGGCAGGACGGAAAGGCCCTCGACCCGAAACTCTGGCTCGAGTAGCAAGCGAAGAGAGGACCCATGAGCAAGCTGAGAATCCTCGGAACCCTGTTGCTCGGCACCGCGCTGGCGCTGCTGCTGATCCTGGCGGGTGGCCAGATGCGCCCGAGCATGGCCGGCCCGAACTACCAGGACCTGGCCCTGCTCGCGAACGTGCTGCACCTGGTGAAGCAGCACTACGTGAAGGACGTGGACGAGCATCAGCTGATCGAGGGGGCGCTCAAGGGCATGCTCGACACGCTCGATCCGCACACCTCCTACCTGGAGGCCGACCTGTACCGCGAAGTGCAGCTCGACACCAAGGGCGAGTTCGAGGGACTCGGTATCGAGATCACCAAGAAGGACGGCTTCGTGACCGTGGTCGCCCCGATCGACGGCACGCCCGCGCAGCGCGCCGGGATCCGCGCCCGCGACCAGATCGTCGCTGTGTGTCCCGACATCGAGGACGACACCAGCTGCAAGTCCACCGCGGACATGAATCTGATCGAGGCCGTGAAGCTCATGCGCGGCCCGCGCGGCACGCGCGTCATGGTTCGGATCATGCGGAAGGGCTGGCAGACGCCCGAGCCCTTCGTGTTGAAGCGCGCCTCTATTCGAGTGTCGAGTGTGACCGTCCACATGCTCGAGCCCGGCTTCCCCTACATCCGCCTCTCGCAGTTCCAGGAGCGCACCTCGCGGGAGCTGCGTGACGCGCTGGAGAAGGTCACCGAGGAGCGACCGATCGAGGGCCTGGTGCTCGACATGCGCGACAACCCCGGTGGCCTGCTCGACCAGGCCGTGCGTGTGGCCGACCAGTTCCTCGGGTCCGGCATGATCGTGTTCTCGGAAGGTCGTGGCGGTGGCAATCGCATGGAGTGGAGCGCCACTCCGGATGGCACGCAGCCCGAGTACCCGATGGTGATCCTCGTGAACGGCGGCAGCGCCTCGGCGTCCGAGATCGTGGCCGGCTCGCTCCAGGACCACCAGCGCGCGCTGCTGCTGGGCAGCGAGACCTTCGGCAAGGGATCGGTGCAGACCATCATCCCGCTCGAGGACGGCTCTGGTCTGCGGCTCACAACGGCGCTCTACTACCTGCCGAGCGGCCGCTCGATCCAGGAGAAGCGCATCCAACCCGATGTGCTCGTCGAGCCCTACTCGGACGAGGAGCGCACCACGCTCGAAGAGGGCGATCAGCCTCGAGCCTTCGGTGAAGAGGACCTGGAAGGCCACCTGAAGCTGGAGCAGACCGAGGAACCGGCCGACGAGAGCGCGGCCTCGCGGCGCGAGTCCTTCGAGCGCCAGCGCGGCCTCGATCGCCAGTTGACGCATGCGGTGGACCTGCTGAAGAGCTGGAACATCTTCTCGACGCTCCAGTACAAGAAGGCCTCGTAGCGGGCTCTTGCCGGACCTGTTCGACGCGGCCGAGCCCGAGTCGATCATCGGCGTCTCCGAGCTGATCGGCGCGCTGCGCGAGCGGCTCGCCAGCGAGTTCTCGGAGCTCTGGGTTGAAGGGGAGATCGGTCAGGTGTTCCGTTCGGGCGCCGGCCACTTCTACTTCGACTTGCGCGACGAGTCCGCCCAGCTGCGCTGCGTGATGTTCCAGGCGAGCGCGCGGCATCTGCTGTTCGACCCCGAGGAGGGCATGCAGGTACGCGCGCGCGGGCGGCTCGACGTGTACGCGGAGCGCGGCGCCCTGCAGTTGATCGCCGACGAGCTGCGTCCGGCGGGCGAGGGCGCGCTGCGCCTGGCCTTCGAGCGGCTGAAGCGCCGGCTCTACGACGAGGGCGTGTTCTCGGACGAGCACAAGCGCGAGCTGCCGTTCCAGCCCGAGTGCGTGGGCCTGGTCACCTCGCTGCGTGGCGCCGCGATCCACGACTTCGTGCGCGCGCTGCGCAAGCGCCGCGCGTCGCTCGAATTGTTGGTGGTGGACGCGCCGGTGCAGGGCGACGGCGCCTGGCGCGGGCTGGTGCGCGGCCTGCACTTGCTCGACGCACACCCGCGCGTTTCGGTGATCGTGCTGACGCGCGGCGGCGGCTCGCTCGAGGACCTGTGGAGCTTCAATCGCGAGGAGCTGGTGCGCGCCATCCACGAGCTGGAAACGCCCGTGATCTCGGCGATCGGTCACGAGGTGGACCTGGTGCTATCCGACCTGGTGGCCGATGCCCGCGCGGCAACGCCCACCGCCGCGGCCGAGCTGGTCGCGCCCGACACCGCGCTGCTCGAGCGGCAGGTGGACGGGTTGCGCCGCCGCCTGGTCGGGCGCCAGCGCGCGATCCTGGCGCACCAGGGCCAACGGCTCGAGGCGCTGCGCCGCGGGCTCGTGCACCCGGCCGAGCGGCTCGAGGCCCTGGGTCGGCGGCTCCGCGCCGCGCACAGCCGGCTGCTTCCAGCTACGCAGCGCGACCTGGCGCGCCGGCAGGGCGAGCTCGCGCGCCAGCGCGCTGCGCTGCTGCGGGCCGCCGAGCGCGCCAGCGAGCGCCGCGCGGCCACGCTGGCGACGCTCCGCGCGCGGCTCGAGGCGCTCTCGCCGCTGGCGGTACTGGAGCGCGGCTACGCGATCGCGCGGCGCGTCTCCGATGGGGGTATCCTGCGCTCTACAGGCGAGGCGGCCGCCGGCACCGAGCTGGACTTGCGCCTCGCAGACGGGAGCCTGCGCGCCACGGTGACGGGTCCCGCGGAGGACGCATGAGCGAGGGATCCGAGGACTCCGCGGAGCTGCGCTTCGAACAGGCCCTGGAGCGCCTGGAGGGGCTGGTCGCAAAGCTCGAGGGCGGTGAGCTCGGGCTGGAGGATGCGCTCGCCAACTTCGAGCAGGGCGTGGCGCTGGTGCGTCTGTGCAGCGAGCGGCTGCGCGCCGCCGAGCTGCGCATCCGGGAGCTCGAGCAGGGCGCGGACGGCCCGACCGAGCGCGACCTCGAGCTGCAGGGCGACGCGTGAGGGCGGCCTTGCCCGACGCCTGGCTCGTCGAGTGCCGTGCTCGCGTGGACGAGTACCTGGACAAGCGCCTGCCGCCGGCCGACGAGCCGCCGCTGCCGCTGCACGAGGCGCTGCGCTATGCGGTCTTCTCGGAGGGCAAGCGTCTGCGCCCCGCATTGGCCTTTGCGGGCGCCTTGGCCTGCGGCTCCGAGCCCGAGCGGGTGCTGCCGGTCGCCGCCGCCGTCGAGTTGGTACACGCCTACTCGCTGGCGCACGACGACCTGCCGGCCATGGACGACGACAACGAGCGCCGCGGCCGGCCCGCGCTGCACGTGCAGTTCGGCGAGGCAGAGGCTGTGCTGGCCGGCGACGCGCTGCTCGCCGAGGCGTTTGCGACCCTGGCGGAGGAGGGAGCGCCTGCGCAGGTGATTCTGCGCCTGGCCCGGGCCGCGGGCTCGCGCGCATTGATCGGCGGCCAGAGCGACGACCTGCGCTTCGACCCGGCCGCGTCGGACGTCGCCGCGGTGCGCTCGATCCATGTGCGCAAGACCGGGGCGCTGTTCGACTTCGCCGTGTGTGGCGCAGCGGAGCTCTGCCAGGCGCAGCCGGAGCACGTGGAGTGCCTGGCACGCTTCGCGCACGCCTTCGGACTGGCCTTCCAGGCGCTCGACGACCTGCTCGACGCCGACAGCGAGGAGTGCTCGCTGCTGGCCGTCCAGGACGAGAACGCGATCCGGGCCGGCGTTCTGGCGTCGCTGGCGGAGGCGCGTACCGCCCTGGAGCCGTTCGGCGGGCGCGGCGCGCGTCTGGCCGGGCTGGCCGAGAACCTCGCCGTGCGGTTACCGTAGCCCTGCTGGAACCATGAGTATCCTGGATGGCATCGAATCCCCGGCCGACTTGCGTCGCCTGCCTCCGGAGCAGGTCGGGGAGGTGGCTAGCGCCCTGCGCAGCGAGGTGATCGAGCTGGTCTCCAAGACCGGCGGGCACCTAGCGGCGGGTCTGGGCGCGGTCGAGCTGGCCACGGTGCTGCACTACGTGTTCGACACGCCGCGCGACCGCCTGATCTGGGACGTGGGTCACCAAGGCTACCCCCACAAGCTGCTCACCGGGCGCCGCGAACGCTT
>CAXMNF010000108.1:0-2894 GCA_964194645.1 uncultured Gammaproteobacteria bacterium | reverse complement strand
GTGCTGCGCGACGGCGTGCCGGTTCCCTACGAACAGGCCGCCGACGCCGACCTGCGGCGCGGGCGCGAGCTGATGGAGAAGAAGCAGTACGCTGCCGCCCAGCAGGCCCTCGAGCGTTTCCTGGTCGACACGCCGGAGAGCCGCCGCGCCGACGAGGCGCTGTTCCTGCTCGGCGAGGTGTACCTGGCCGCCGGCGACCGCGAGAAGGCGGCGCTGGCCTGGCGGCGGCTGCTGCGTGTGCAGCCGAACAGCCGCCGTGCACCGGAAGCGAGCTACCGCGTGGCCCTTGCCTACAGCGAGCTCGACCGCCCCGAGCTGGGCCGGCGGATTCTGTCCGACGCCGCTTTCGAGCGCGCCCCCGTCGAGCTGCGCATGAAGATGTACCGGCTGCTCGGTGACCTGGCGCGCTCAACCGGCGACTATGCGGCTGCCGTCCATTCCCTGGCGCTCACGCGCCGCGAACTGGAAGGGGAGCAGGCGATCGCCGAGATCGACATGGAGATCCGCGAGCTGGTCCAGGACCGGCTGCGCGACGGCGAGTTGGCGGCCGTGGCCGAGCTGCTGCCGCGCGGACCGGTCTACGACCGGGTCCTGCTCGAGCTGTCCGAGCGGCAGCTTTCCAGGGGCGAGTTCGGCGAAGCGCTCGACACGCTCGACCGCCTGCCCCAGCGCTTGCGCCCGACTGACGAGGTCGCGCGCCAGGAGCTGCGCTCGCGCGCGCTGCGCGGCGCGGAGAGCGCGGTATTCACGGTCGGCATCGCCCTGCCGCTCACCGGTCCCTACGCCGGATACGGCGACAACGCGCTGCGCGGGGCGATCCTGGGCCTGGAGGTCTTCGCGGATCCGCCGGGCCGCTACCGGATCGTGATCCGCGACACGGAAGGCGATCCAGCCGTGGCCAACCGCGCCCTGCGCCAGCTGGTGGGGGAGGGCGCGCGCGTGATCATCGGGCCGATGCGCTCGATCGTCGCGGCGGCGGCCGCGCCGATCGCCGAGCGCGCAGGGGTGCCGCTCCTGACCCTGGCCCAGCGCGAGGACATCCCGGAACTGGGCGACAACATCTTCCGACTGGGCCTGGCGCCCGAGGACCAGTCGCCAATGCTGGTGGACCACGCGCTGCGCACCGGCGAGGGGCGCTTCGCAGTGCTCTATCCGCGCGACAGCTACGGCACCGCCTTCAAGAACCTGTTCTGGGAGCAGATGGAGGAGCGCGGCGGCACGATCCAGGGGGTCGAGGCCTACCCGCCCGACGCAGTGGACATCCAGCGCGAAATCAAGAAGCTGGTGGGCCTGTACTACCTGACGGCCGAGGAGCGGAAGCTCCTGTCCGAGCGCGACCGGCTGCGCAAGCGGCCGTTCGATAACCAGGAGCGCCTGGCGGAGCGCGAGATCGCCGAGCTGCCGCCCTACGTCGACTTCGACACCTTGTTCATCCCGGACGTGGCCGATCGCGTCGGGCTGATCCTGCCGCAACTGCGCTACTACGACGTGGCCGAGGTATTGCTGCTCGGCCCGAACGACTGGAATGACCCCCGGCTGCTCGAGATCGCGGAGCGCGACGCGCGCGGGGCCACCTTTGCGGGCGCGTTCTTCCCGGACAGCCAGGACCCGGCGGTGCAGGCGTTCGTGTCGGTCTATCAGGCGGCCTACGGCGCGCGGCCCGACCTGCCATCGGCGATCGGCTACGACGCGGCGCTGCTGATCCGCACGACCGTGCACCGCCTGGGGCACCCGTCCGCGCGCGACCTGCGCAGGGAATTCCGAGGCATGCGCAACTTCTCCGGAGTGTCGAGCCTGACGGGCTTTTCCGACGACGGCGCGCCCCGTCGAGAGCTTCAGCTCCTGCAGGTGAGGGGCGACCAGATCCAGGCCTACGAAGACGCTCGCTGATCAAGTTACGAGCGCGGAGCGTCGATTTCATCAAACGGATCGCGCGGCTCGGTAGGGGGTCGCTAGACCGTAGCGATGGAGACGCGCTTGGATTCTGACACCCCCAGCTGCACGTTTGCGGTCCCCGAGAGCTTGCCTCTCCTGCCAATTCGCGACGCGGTCGTATTCCCGTCGATGATCCTGCCGCTGTTCGTCGGACGCGACGTCTCGATCCAGGCGATCGAGGCCGCGCTCGAGGGGGATCGCCTGCTGGCGCTGATCACGCAGCGCAACCCCGACGTCGAGGAGCCCGGACCCGACGACCTGCACAGCATTGGCACGGCGGGCATGATCATGCGCATGATGCGGCTGCCCGACGGTCGCATCAAGGTGCTGGTTCAGGGACTGTCCAAGCTGCGAGTCACGCGCTACGCCCGCCTGGAGCCCTACATCTCGGTCGAGGTCGAGGAGCTGGCCGCGGAGGAGGCGCCGCCCTGGAGCGTCGAGATCGAGGCGCTGGTGCGCAGCGCGCGCGAGAAGCTCGAGCAGTTGCTGCCGCTGAAGCACCTGCCGCCCGAAATCCTGTCGATGGCAGCCAACGTCGAGGAGCCGGGGCGGCTGGCGGACCTGGTCGCCTCGAACCTGCGCCTGCGCGTCGAGGAGTCCCAGGAGATTCTCGAGATCCTGGACCCGCTGCGCCGCCTGCGCCGCATCGACACCTTGCTGCGCCGCGAGCTGGCGGTCTCCTCGATGCAGGTCGAGATCCAGAGCGCCGCGCGTGACGAGCTGACCCGCTCGCAGCGCGAGCACTTCCTGCGCGAGCAGCTGCGCGCCATCCAGCAGGAGCTCGGCGAGACCGACGACCGCGCCGACGAGCTCGAGGAGCTGCGCCGCAAGATCGAGGCGGCTGGGATGAACGATGAGGCGAGCGGCGAGGCCGAGCGCCAGCTCGACCGGCTGTCGCGCATGCACCCCGACTCGTCCGAGACCCAGGTGGTGCGGACCTACCTGGAGTGGATGGTCGA
>CAXMNF010000107.1:0-4318 GCA_964194645.1 uncultured Gammaproteobacteria bacterium | reverse complement strand
CCCGAGGCCGCGCTCGGCGTGGCGATGGCGCTCTGGGCGCGCGAGCGCGGCTTCGGCGGCCAGCTGGTCGACGTGTCGCTGCACGAGTGCCAGCTGCAGACGCTCCTTTCGCTGCCCGGCCAGTACGCGCTGCACGGGCGGCCGGCCGAGCGCGGGGGAGCGCGCAGCGGCCGCACGCGCGAGATCTGGCCAGCCCAGGACGGCTACGTCACGTTCGGCCTGCGCGGCGGCGCGGCGCGTCTGCCGAACCTGATCGCGACGGTCGAGTACATGACCGAGTGCGGCATGGCGCCCGACTGGCTGCGCGAGTACGACTGGCAGAACTACGATCCGGCGCGGCTTGCGCCGGCCGAGCTCGAGCGGTTGGAACAGGCGTTCGGCGGCTTCTTCCGCAGCCGCAGCATGCGCGAGCTGTACGACCAGGCGCTGGCGCGCCGCATCCTGCTGGCGCCCTGCAACGATGCGCGCGCGATCCTCGAGCACCCGCAGCTACGCGACCGCGAGCTGTTCGTGACGCTCGACTACCCCGAGCTCGGGGCGTCGCTCGAGCACCCCGACTTCTTCGCGCGCACGCGCGATCGGGCAGTGCGCATCCGGGGCCGCGCTCCGCGCATCGGCGAGCACCAGGAGCAGGTGCTCGCCGAACTCACGCCGCGCGCGCCCACAGCGACTCCGTCCCGGCCAGCGTCGGGCGGCCTGTTCCGGGGCCTCAAGATCCTGGAGCTCGGCTCTGGCGCGGCGGGACCCGTGGCGGCGCGCTACTTCGCCGAGCAGGGCGCGGACGTGCTGCGCGTCGAGTCGGCGCAGCGACCGGACTTTCTGCGCCTGCTGAATGCCAGCCCCGGGGACCGCTCGGGGCTGGACCGGGCGCCGATGTTCGTACTGCTCAATCCGAACAAGCGCAGCATCGCCATCAACCTGAAGCACCCGCGCGGCGTGGCACTCGTGAAGCGCCTGGCGGCCTGGGCCGACGTGGTGGCCGAGAACTTCTCGCCGAGTGTGATGGACCGCTGGGGGCTGGGCTGGGACGCCCTGCGCGAGGCGAATCCGGACTTGATTATGCTGGGCGGCTGCCTGTTCGGCCACAGCGGTCCGCAGCGCGACTACCCGGGCTTTGGCGGGCAGGGCTCGGCCATCTGCGGCTTCAACCACCTGACCGGCTGGCCGGACCGCGAGGCGCTCGGACCCTACGCCACGATCACCGACTCGCTCTCGCCGCGCTACGTGGCGCTGGCGCTGGTTGCGGCGCTGCTCGAGCGCGAGCGCACGGGCCGCGGCCGCTATATCGACCTGTCACAGATCGAGACCGGGGTGTACAGCCTGTCGGAATGGATCGTGCGCGAGAGCGCGCTGGCCGACGGGTTCACGCGCTGCGGCAACCGCGACGAGCACGCCGCCCCACACGGCATCTACCCCTGCGCGGGCAAAGATCGCTGGCTGGCGATCGCGGTGTGGACCGACGAGGACTGGCAGCGGCTGCGCGGGGTGCTCGGCGACCCGCAGTGGGCGTGCGACCCGCGCTTCGCGAGTGCCGCGGGCCGGCTCGAACACCGCGACGAGCTCGACAGCGGAATCGCGGAATGGACGCGCGGCGGTGCGCCGCACGAACGCATGGCAGCGCTGCAGGCTGCCGGGGTCGAGGCGGGCGCCGTGCAGAGCCACGAGGACCTGCTGTGCGATCCCCAGCTCGAGCACCGCGGGCACTTCGTGGGCATGGCGCACGACCAGCTGGGCGAGCTCTCTTTCGAGCACTCGGGACTCGTGTTTTCCGCCAGCCCCCGCGCGCTCGACGCGTCGGGTCCGAACCTGGGCGAGCACACCGACGCCGTGCTGGAAGAAGTGCTCGGCCTCACCGCGGAGGAGCGCGCCTCCCTGCGTGCCGACGGCGTCCTGTCCTAGGCGACGTTGCTGTTATCATCGCTTCGTGGATCTGCGGGAAACGGGCGAGCAGGCCGCGTTTCGCGGCGAAGTGCGCGGTTGGCTGGCCGAGAACCTGCCGGACGGGTGGGGCACCCCCGCCTTCCGGGAGCCCGAGGACGCTGCGGAACAGGTGGCGTTCGCGCGCTGGTGGCAGCGCAAGCTCTACGACGGCGGCTGGGCGGGGCTGCACTGGCCGCGCGAGTACGGCGGGCGCGAGCTGGGCGTCTGGGAGAGCTTGATCTGGGGCGAGGAGTACGCGCGCGTGGCGGCGCCGAACCTGATCCAGCTCTCCGTCGGGCCGAGCCTGGTCGGCGCGACCCTGATCGCGCACGGCGCGGATTGGCAGAAGCAGCGCTTCCTCGAGCCGATCCTGCGCGGCGACGAAGTGTGGTGTCAGGGCTTCTCGGAGCCGAACGCCGGCTCGGACCTCGCCTCGCTGCGCACGCGCGGCGAGCTGCTCGGCGACGAGATCGTCGTCACGGGCCAGAAGATCTGGACCAGCTTCGCACAGCACTCTCAGTGGTGCATCCTGGTGGTGCGGACCGATCCCGACGCGCCGAAGAAGCACGAGGGCCTGACCTTCCTGCTGGTCGACATGCAGAGCCCCGGTATCACGATCCGCCCGCTGGTCGAGATGACCGGCCACGCCTGGTTCAATGAGGTGTTCTTCGACCGGGTGCGCGTTCCGGTGGCGAATGTGGTGGGCCAGATCGGCGGCGGCTGGAACATCGTGATCACCACGCTCTCGCACGAACGCGGCTCGTCCGCCGCGCACGGCCGGCTCGGCGCAGACCTCGAGCGGCTGCTCGAGTTGGCGCGGCGCACGCCCTACCACGGGGCGAGCGCGGCCGACGACCCGCGCCTTCGCCAGCGCCTGGCGCAGCACGCCATCGAGGTGCAGGTCCTGAAGGGCGCCGCATATCGCAATGCCACCATGCTCGAGCGCACCGGCCGCCCGGGACCCGAGGGCTCGATCCTGAAGCTCGCTTGGAGCGAACTGGACCAGCGCGTGAAGCAGACCGCGTGCGAGATCCTGGGGCCCTACGGCCTGATCCCGCAGGGCGAGCCTCAGGCCGTCGACGACGGCTACTGGACCCACGAGCTGCTCTGGTCACGCGCGGGCACGATCTACGCCGGGACCTCGGAGATCCAGCGCAACATCATCTCGGAGCGCGTGCTCGGCCTGCCTCGCGCATGAGCCCGAGATTCCCGAGCAAGTGGAGACGGTGGCGCTGATCCCGGTCGGCTACCCTCGCGGATCGTTCGGACCACCTCGGCGGGCGTCCGAGGTCACGCAGCGCGACCGCTATCAGTCCGGATAGCCGACCGCGGAAAAGGAGAGCGACATGGTGTCCTGGGCGTTTCTGGCCGTGACCCTGATCGGGGCGGCCTTCACGTTCAACGCATACCTGCCCCAGCGGCGCACCGGCGCACTTATCGTGCCGAGCTTCCTGGCGGGTTGGCTCACCTCCGAGCTGTCCGCGCACCACTTTGCCTGGCAGGTCGCGGCGACCATCGCCTTCGTATGGGCCGGCGCGCTCGAGGCCTGGCCGGGCTGGGCCGGCCTCGGCATCACCGCGCTCTCCTGGGGCGGACTGCTGGCGCTGGTCCCGATCTCGCGGCGCGCTGCGCCGGCCGTCGAGTCGAGTCTGGCCGAGGCGCTGGGCGCCGACTACCGCGACGCGATCCTGCCCGAGGTAGCCGAGCGCATGCTGGCCCCCGACCCGCCGGGTCGGCGGCTGGTGCCCTTCCTGCTCTTCGACCGCGACGTGCGCAAGCTGCGCAACCTTCCCTATCTGGACGACGGCGACAAGCGCCACCTGCTCGACGTGTACGAGCCGCGCGGCGGCGCCCACGACGCCCCGGTGCTTCTGCAGGTGCACGGGGGTGCCTGGACGATCGGCAACAAGCACGAGCAGGCGCTGCCGCTCATGAACCACCTGGCTGCACGCGGCTGGGTGTGCGTGGCCGCGAATTACCGGCTGTCGCCGCGGGCGACCTTCCCGGACCACCTGATCGACCTGAAGCGTGCGCTGGCCTGGATCCGCGCGAACATCGCGGACCACGGCGGTGATCCCGATTTCGTGTGCGTCACCGGCGGCTCGGCCGGAGGCCACCTGTCCTCGCTGCTCGCGCTCACGGCGAACGATCCGGAGTACCAGCCCGGCTTCGAGGAGGTCGACACCAGCCTGCGCGGCGCCGTGCCCTTCTATGGCGTCTACGACTTTTCGAACCACTACGGCCTGCAGGCCCAGCCGATGCACACCTTCCTCGAGAGCCGCGTGATGAAGCGCAAGCTGGCGGACGACCCGGCGGCGTTTCGGCGCGCCTCGCCGATGCACCGCATCCACCCCGACGCGCCGCCCTTCTTCGTGATCCACGGCAGCCACGACAGCCT